>SCUR01000206.1 GCA_004297235.1 Candidatus Manganitrophaceae bacterium
GAAGGCTTTACCAAACACCTGTTGCATCTGGCAATTCTGGAGGAGGAAAGTGATCTCCCCTCCTTTGAAAAGGACATCGCTGGAGTACTCAGTGAGTTTTTCTTCTCGGAGCATCAGCCGAGTGTCGCGTGGGCTTTCTTCCGCGTCATCAACAAGGCGGCTCGAAGGGGTGTCCGCTTTCCGGCCGATCTGGCGCTCTTCGGCAAAGCGCTGGTGACCACGGAGGGGATGGGATCGAAGCTCTATCCCGAGTTTGATTTCAATAAGGAGCTCGAGCCGTACGTTCGCAACGCCTTGAAAGATTATTTCAGCCCGACCAAAGCGTTTCAGAAGCTTCAGACCGATCTGCTGGATCACCTCGGATCGCTGATCAGTCTCCCCGAGCAAATGCGCCATGTCCTCGCAAAAATCGATAAGGGGGAGATCGGGGTCAAAATCGATACCGCCGATTTGGAAGGGATGAAGCGGGAATTCGACCGGCAAAACGATCTGAGGATTCTCGGAATTGTCTTAACGGCGGTCGGCTTCGGGACGGCTGCATTGCTTCATCTGGAAGGGAAGACCACCTTTTTTGGTTTTTCTTTGAGCAGCCTCGGCATCATCGTTTTTGTTGTTCTTTTGGTTTGGTTTGCGATGCGGTTGAGACAAGGACCGGAGAAGTAGGATTGGAGGAGATAAGATGCTGAATGAATTCACGCAGGAGCCGCGCATCGCCTATTTCTCGATGGAGATCGCGATCCGAAACGAGATCCCAACCTACAGCGGGGGCCTGGGGGTGCTCGCCGGGGATTCCGTTCGCTCGGCCGCCGATCTGGAGTTGCCGTTGGTCGCGGTGAGTCTGGCGAGCCGAGCGGGATATTTCCATCAGGAGATCGATTCCCAGGGGCGACAAGTAGAACATCCCGATACCTGGGACCCGAGCCGCTGGGCGACCCGCCTCGGGGCGAAGATCGCGGTGCCGATCGAGGGCCGGGAGGTCTGGATCGGCGGATGGCTTTATCTGCTGAAAGGACATATGAACGGTCAGGAGCCGATCATCCTCTTGGATACCGATCTGGAAGAGAACCGGAAGGAAGACCGGGAGATCACCCACTTTCTCTATGGAGGAGATCCGACCTATCGCCTCAAACAGGAGATGGTCCTGGGGATCGGCGGTGTCCGGATGTTGCACGCCCTCGGCTTCGAGATCCGAAAGTATCACTTGAACGAGGGGCATTCCGCCCTGCTGGGGCTGGAGTTGCTGCGCCGCTACGCCTACCCCTCCGAAGAGGTGAGGGCCGGAGAATCCCCCTATGACATTCCGAGGGTCCGGGGGTTGTGCAACTTCACAACCCACACCCCGGTCGAAGCGGGACATGACCAGTTTCCGTATGATCTGGTGGGGCGGGTCCTGGGGGAATTCATCGATCCGCCGACCTTGAGGTCTCTCGCGGGACAGGACAGGCTTAACATGACCCGTCTCGCATTGAATCTCAGCGAACACATTAATGGAGTCGCCCAGCGCCACGCCGAGATCTCTCGGAAGATGTACCCGGGTTACCGGGTGGATGCCGTGACCAACGGGGTTCACCCGTTCACCTGGACCGATCCGGCTTTTCGTGCGCTCTATGACCGATCGATGCCCGGCTGGTGCCATGAGCCGGGGATTCTGGTGCGGGTCGATCAGATCCCCGACGGGGAGATCTGGGAGGCCCATCTTCGGGCGAAGTCTCAGCTCGTCGAGAAGGTCCGGACGCTCGGCGGAGGGACGTTCGATCCCGCCCTTCCGATCCTCGGGTTTGCCCGGCGGATGACCGCCTACAAACGGCCCGACCTTCTCTTCTCGGATCTGGAACGCCTCACGTCGATTGCGCGGCGGCATCCGTTCCAACTCGTCCTGGCCGGCAAGGCCCACCCGAGGGATGACGGAGGGAAGCGGTTCATTGAAGCGCTGCATCAGCATAAGCGGAGCCTTACCGGCATAATCCCGATCGCCTATCTGCCGAATTACAACATGGAGATCGCGCTCGCGATGGTTGCAGGCTGTGACCTCTGGCTGAATACGCCGCTTCGCCCCCTGGAGGCCTCCGGCACCAGCGGCATGAAGGCCGCCTTCAACGGGGTCCCGAGCCTGAGCGTCCTCGACGGCTGGTGGATCGAAGGGTGTATCGAGGGGGTGACCGGTTGGGCCATTGGAGAGGCGGCGGAGTCGGCGAACGGAAAGGATGCGGCTTCTCTCTATTCCAAGCTCGAGGGGATTGTCTTGCCGCTCTACCACGAAAACCGCTCCGGATGGATCGCCGTGATGAAAGGAGCGATCGGCAAAAACGCCTCCTACTTCAACAGCCACCGGATGATGCGCGGCTACACGACGGAGGCGTATCTGCGATAGCCCGGCGCGGTTTGAGAGAGAACCGGAGCAATTCGTGAACACGCATAGCGAGCGCAATCCTCGCCCGTTTTTTCCAGGGGTCCCCAAAAAGCCAGCTTTTTGGGGCGTTGCGGGGGGTTAGCGAGCGAATCACAAATTGAGGTTTTTTATCCTCTCGGGTCGAAGAATCCTCGCCGCTCTGCGGTGGGGTTCTTCAAAACATCATAAAAACTGATCAAACAAACAAGGAGGAGAAAATGAAGAGCAGAACGACCGTGATCGCAATGACGATGATCTTGTTGGCCCTGATCCTGACGATCACCCCGATCACATCCGCCCAGATGCAGGAGGGAGGGATGATGCAGGGCGAGAAGGGGATGAAGGGAATGGAGCAAGGGCAGATGCAGATGATGCGGGAAATGGACGAGATGATGGGAATGATGCACAAAATGATGGGGCAGATGCAGGGGATGGAGAAGAATAAGAAATCGAAGGAAGAGATGACCGCAATGATGAAGCAGATGGATCAGATGAGGACGCAGCACCAGGGGATGATGAAGGAGCAGGGGATGATGCAGAAAGGGAAACCGGAATAAGCCGGTTGGAGATCCGTCCATGGACGACCCATGTTGCGGCCAGGAGGGGGAAGAGTGCAGTGAGGTTTCTGCGGTCGAAGCGGAAGGGCCGGCCTGTCTGCCGCGGCTGACCGGGAGGCCCGACTCTTTCACCCTCTTCACCGAAGGGGATCTACTCTACGAGGCATGCTCGCGTCGATCGCCTCGGCGCGGCATTCCATCCGCCTGGAGAGCTACATCTTCGCCGACGACGAGGTGGGACGGCGGTTCGCAGGGGCTCTCGCGGAGCGGGCGCGGGCGGGGGTGGAGATACGCCTTCACGTCGATGCGGCCGGCTCCCTATTTTGGGGGCCCCGTTCTCTGGAAAGACATCTGCGCGAGCAGGGGGTGGGGGTGCGATGGTTTCACCGTTGGAGCTGGAGGGATCCCCTCTGTTACAACCGGCGCAACCACCGCAAGGCGCTGGTGGTCGATGAAGAGCAGGTTTATCTCGGCGGGTTTAATATTCACCGGGAGAATTCGCGCGCGCTCTTCGGAGAGGAGCGCTGGCGCGACACCCATGTCCGTCTCTCCGGCGATCTCGCGATCGAGGCCGCCCGGCTCTTTGATGCATTCTGGGAGGGGGAGCGGTCTTGGACACCGAAACAGGGCTGGGGGATCAACGCGCTCATGCCGAACCATACCCGCGCCTGCCGGCATGCCTTGCGCTGTCTTTATGCCGACCGCTTTCATGAGGCGACCGAATCGATCTATCTGACCACCCCCTATTTCGTGCCCGACCATCGCACACAGCGGGGATTGCGGGCCGCGGCGCGGCGCGGGATCGATGTCCGTCTGCTGGTCCCTCGAAAAGACAATGTGGCGCTGACCCGCTGGGCGGCCCGGTACGCCTATGCGAACCTGCTGGGGGCGGGGGTGCGGATCTATGAGTACCTTCCGAGGGTGTTGCACGCAAAAACAGCCGTGGTCGACCGCGATTGGGCGATGGTCGGAACGGCGAATTTGGATTACCGCAGCCTTTTCCTGAACTACGAGTTGAACTTGGTGACGCGAGACCCGGATCTCTGCCGGCAACTTCGGAGCCAGTTCTTTCAGGATCTGTCCGAGTCGGAAGAGGTTCTCCCGGTTCAATGGGCGACGCGCCCCCACAGACGGCGCGTCGCGGAGGCGATCGGCTGGACGGCGCGGCGTTGGTTATGACTCTTAAGTCAGTAACAGCGATCTGCGCGGAAGGTCAAGACCATAATGAAGGAGCGATGATGAGAGCGAAGCAGGCGGGATTCATTCTCTTCGTCTCGGCCCGGACGGTATCCTGATAGGGACTTCAAGGAAGCGCCCGTCACAGAGGAGGAAGATCGATGGAAAAGCAACAGCAGACATTTTCAATCTGGTATTTTCTGATCGTCTTTTTGATCCTCTACGCCATTCAGATGTTCCTCTCCGCCCCCCATGCCGAGACCCTCTCTTACAGCGATTTTAAGAGCCTGCTGAAGGCGGGGAAGGTATCGGATCTCACGCTGGGGGAGCGCGTGATCTCCGGGACATTGAAGCAGGAAGGGTTGGAGGGACTCCTCCCCAAGGAGAAGATCGAGGCGCTTGAGAAATCGGGCAAAGGGGAGCACCCGTTCGTCACGATCCGGGTGAACGATCCCTCTCTGATTCCGGATCTGGAGGCGGCGAAGGTCCGATTTACCGGGGAGCTGGAGAACACCTGGTTTTCCACCCTTCTCTCTTGGATCGTTCCGGCCCTGATTT
The DNA here is from genome assembly GCA_004297235.1 of Candidatus Manganitrophaceae bacterium. Taxonomy (GTDB): domain Bacteria; phylum Nitrospirota; class Nitrospiria; order SBBL01; family Manganitrophaceae; genus Manganitrophus. The sequence goes on from SCUR01000206.1 coordinate 4,681, forward strand.
TTATCGGACTCTGGAGCTTTTTTATCCGGCGGATGGGGGCCGCCAGCGGCGTGATGGAGATCGGGAAGAGCAAGGCGAAGGTCTACATGGAAAAAGAGACCAAGGTCACCTTTGACGACGTGGCGGGGATCGATGAAGCGAAAGCGGAGTTGATGGAGGTCGTCGCGTTTCTCAAGACTCCGGATCAGTACCGCCGCTTGGGAGGAAAGATCCCGAAGGGGGTTTTGATCGTCGGAGCCCCCGGAACCGGCAAGACGCTGCTCGCCAAGGCGGTGGCCGGGGAGGCCGGGGTTCCGTTCTTCAGCATGAGCGGATCGGAATTCGTCGAAATGTTCGTCGGGGTCGGGGCGGCAAGGGTTCGGGATCTCTTCGCTCAGGCGGAGCAGCGGGCCCCCTGCATCATCTTCATCGATGAGCTTGATGCTCTCGGCAAGGCGCGAGGAATGAATCCGATGGCGGGACACGATGAGCGGGAGCAGACCCTCAATCAACTGCTGGTCCAGATGGATGGATTCGACACCGCCAAAGGGGTCATTATCATGGCCGCCACCAACCGGCCGGAGATCCTCGACCCCGCGCTGCTCCGCCCGGGACGGTTCGACCGGCATGTGGCGCTCGACCGGCCCGACCTCAACGGCCGGGAGAAAATCCTCCGGGTTCATGCCAAACAGATCAAATTGGCCCCGGAGGTCGATCTCCGCGCGATCGCCGCCAAGGTTCCCGGATTCGTCGGGGCCGATCTCGCCAATCTGGCGAACGAGGCGGCGCTCCTCGCCTCCCGGAAAGGAAAGGAGGCGGTCGGGATGGCCGACTTCGATGAGGCGATCGACCGGCTCGTTGCGGGATTGGAGAAGAAAAATCGGGTGATGAACCCGAAGGAGAAAGAGACGGTCGCATACCACGAGGCCGGCCATGCGTTGGTGGCGGAGTGTCGGCCGTTTGCGGATCGGGTGGCCAAGATTTCGATCATCCCGCGCGGGATCGCGGCCCTCGGATACACCCAGCAGCAGCCGACGGAGGACCGCTACCTTCTCAAGAAGGCCGAGCTCCTCGACCGGCTCGATGTGCTTCTCGGAGGACGGGTGGCGGAAGAGATCATTTTCGGTGACGTCTCGACCGGGGCGCAGGATGATCTTCAGCGGGCGACCGATCTGGTCCGCCACATGGTGACACGGTTCGGGATGAGCGCGCATCTGGGAATGGCGACGTTCGAGGGGCCGCGCGCCTCCTCCTTTCTTGAGATGCCGATGCCGCAGGGGCCGAGGGAGTATAGCGAGCGGACCGCTCAGGCGATCGATGAGGAGATCCAATCATTCCTCTCCGACGCCCGCGCCCGCGTCGGAAAGACGCTGACCGAAAGACGCGCCGCCCTGGAAGCGCTGGCAAAGGTCCTTCTCGAAAAGGAGGTGGTCGACCGGGCGATGCTCGATCAGATGATGGAAAAACAAAAGGGGATGACCGTAATGGACGGGGTTCAATCGCCTCTTTGAAAGAGAGGATACGATCTGCTCCGATCACTTCCATACTCACGAGGTATCGTTAACCCCTTTTGGGGGGTTGCAGCATCACTTTCGTTAAATCTACAATGAAGTCAACTTGCTGATGATCGGGGAACTTCGGAAGATGAAGCGCTGAGGCGATTACGAATTGTCTGCAAATGATCCGGTCACGGAGCAGACCGGTCCGGAAAGGAGCAAATCGTTATGAAGTTAATTGTATCGGATCTTGATGCCGGCCGCTTGGAGGCAAAGCGGGTCCTGGTCCGGGTCGACTTCAATGTGCCGATCCGGGAAGGAGCGATACGGGAGGATTACCGTCTGCGGCGGGCGGTCCCGACGATTGAGTACCTTTCTCAACGCGGGGCGAAGGTGATCCTCGCTTCCCATCTGGGAAAGCCGAAAGGGAAACGGGTTCCCGGACTTTCTTTAAGACCGGTCGCAGCGAGACTCGGCGAGATGCTCAAGGTCCCGGCCGTCCGATTCGTCGGCGAAACGATCGGTCCTTCGGTGACGAAAGAGATCGACGCATTAAGGCCGGGAGAGGTCCTCTTGCTGGAGAATCTTCGATTCCATCCGGGCGAGGAGGCGAACGACCCGATTTTTTCGCAGCAGCTCGCCTCCCTGGCGGACCTTTATGTGAACGATGCCTTCGGAACGATGCACCGTAAACACGCCTCTACCTATGGGGCGGCGGAACATTTTTTAGAGCGCGTTGCGGGATTTTTGGTCCAGAGGGAGTTGGAAGTCTTAACCCGGGTGCGCGATCACCCCGCGAGACCCTTTAC
>SCUR01000021.1 GCA_004297235.1 Candidatus Manganitrophaceae bacterium
ATCGATTACGGACGCAAGAGCGGCATCAAGCCTCAAATTTCCATTTCGATGTATATCGATTTCAATCTGAAGTTTCTTCTCGGTTTCGGTCTGGTTTTCGAGCTTCCGCTGGTGATGCTTTTTCTATCGAAGATCGGGCTCCTGACCCCGGCCTTCCTCACGCGGAATCGAAAATACGCCATTCTGTTGGCCTTCTTCATTGCCGCCGTCCTGACCCCCACCCCCGATATCTTCAACCAGTGCATCATGGCGATCCCGCTGATTCTCCTTTATGAAATCGGGATCATCGCAATACGAATTTTTGGAGGGCGAACGGTTCCTCTTCAAAAAGAAGAGCCGGGGGAGATGTCGCCATGAATCGCCGGACCGCGTTTTTTCTAATCCTCGGCATGCTGGCCGTCACCGGCTTCTTTTATCTTTCCAATAAGCCGACCCCGTCGACCATTCCATTCGCCTCGATTATTCAAAGACGGGCCGACTATCGCCCCCCCGCGGAAGGGGTGACCCTTTATCCGACCGACGGCCCCTATGGAGTCGGGGTGATCCAGACCATCGCGGCGGGAGACGGGGAGACCCTTTTCGTCGGCACCTATGGCGAAGGTCTTTTCCGAAGCGACGATGGGGGAAAGCATTGGGTTCCGGCCAATACCGGCTTGAAAGACAAGTTCATCGCCAATTTGATGCGGGTGAAAGAGGGGAGCCTCTATGCCGGGACGATTCGGGCCGGCCTCTTCCGCAGCAGCGATGAGGGGCGGCATTGGGTTTCGATCAACCAAGGTCTGGAGAACACCAATGTAGAGACGATGATCTCTCTGCCGGGAGGGGCGGTCTATGCAGGGACGGGGCAGGGGGTTTTCGTCAGCAAAGATGAGGGAGAGCACTGGGAGTTGTTCAATGAAGGGATCGGATCGTTTTTGGTGAGGAGTCTTGTTGCAACCCGGGATGGGACGCTCTATGCCGGAACCCAGGGGAATGGGATTTTTAAACGGCGCCTACGCGATCCGAAATGGATTCAGGTCATCTCCGGATTTGATTTCCAGGGGATCGAAGAGCAGGTGATTCGTGCGCTGGTCCTCGGGAGAGGCGAATTTCTCTATGCCGGCACCCTGGGGGCCGGCATTTTCCGAAGCCGGGACGGCGGCGTCCATTGGGAGCGGGCCAACGCGGGACTCCCTAATCTCTCGATTCGCTCGCTGAATGTCGACGGTCGCGGGATCCTCTATGCCGGGACCGGCGAAGGGGTTTTTTACAGCGAAGACGACGGGGCGCGCTGGCATCCATTGGAAGCAGGGATGACCGATATCCAGATCCACTCTTTTGTCGCCAGCGAGCAGGGCGATCTCTATGCGGGAACGGGGGGAGGGCTCTTCCGCGGGCGGATCCGATCGTCTAGCCTAGAAAATGGAGCGGCCACCCGTTGGCAGCCGCTGCACCAGGGACTGCTGATCGCTCCCATTCGGGCCCTCGATTACGGCGAGGAGGGGATTACGGCCGGGACAGACGGAAAAGGGGTGATCGGCAGCCGGGGAGAAAACTGGGTTTCGGAAAATGTCGGGCTGGTGAATCTCTCCGTCCGCGCAATGGCGAGGGGGAAGACGTTCCTCTATATCATCACCGAGGATGGCGTCTATCGAAAACAACATGGCCGGGGCACATGGGAAGGGGTCGAAGGCGCTCTGCCCGCCCGGGTGATCTCCATCGCAGTGGACGGCATGGAGCAGGTCTACGCGGGGACGGAGGCCGGTCTTTTTCATTCCCCCGATCATGGGAAGCATTGGGAAAAGATCGAGGCGATCGAATCGGGAGCCGTTTCCGCCCTGGCGGCGGAGGGGGAGGCCGTTCTTGCGGTCATGGAGAATATCCTCTGGTCCAAATGGAATGGAGGCTGGAAAAAGATCATCTCAAAGGAGGGCGCTCCCTTCCGTTATATCGCGTGGAAACGGGAAGGGCATTTCATCGCGGCCAACGAACAAAAAATATGGGAAGGGGATCTGAACGGAGCGTGGAGAGAGATCAAGGGGGATCTTCCGACCGGGATCAGAATGACGGCGATGTCGGTCGATCCGGAAAATCGGGAAATCCTTTACGTCGGCTCAGAACGAGGTCTCTTCTGGAGCAATGATGGGGGAAACCGCTGGCATCCGGCGCGGCTTTATCAAGGAGAGCGCTTCGAGAAGCAGGTGAATCAGGTTCTCCCGGTTTCGAACGGGTCCGTCTGGCTGGCCACCGAGGAGAGCGGGGTCCTTCTGGGGGTGGATCGGATTCCGAGGGGAGGGTTCTTCGGAAGGCTGAAGCAGCGTTTAGGATGAGACTTCGATATTCGCTTCCGTGATCTTCTGGTCGATGATCCGAAACGCGCGGACCATCGGCTTTTCTTTTTCCAGGGAAATAATAAGGTAATGCACGTCGGCATAGAAGGCCAGCCGGACATCGGTGGCCGACGGATAGGCCGGAGAGTGGGGATGAGAATGGTAGATGGCGAGGAGTTCGGTCCCGCCTTTTCTCATCTCTTTGAAGGCTCTCAACTGCTCTTTGGGATCCATTACGTAACGGAATCGGCGGTCCGGCGGGACTTTTAGGTCGGCGATGGCCGGATCCTCCGCCGGCAGGTTCGCGATTTGATACATTTCACTCACCACCCCTTCTTTTCCGGCCAATAGCCCGCAGCACTCATTCGGCGCCTCCGCCTGTGCGTGGGCGATGAGCTGATCGATCATAGAATTTGAAATTTGAAACACCCCCGTCCCTTTGCCTCTCTCCGACCAGACCGACCCGTGTAGATTATTAAGGAAAACGCTGATTTGCTTTCATCACCATGGAGCGTCTTTCCGAGAAGACGCCCTGATGGTATTGAAAAGTCGATGGAATGTCAACGATCTGTTTGACATTTTACATTCCCATGGTACCTTTACGGGTGGGATCACTTGATCAGGGTTGCCGGATGACAGCAGAAAACGGTGAAAAGAAGCGAAGAAGATCGGAAGAGC
>SCUR01000207.1 GCA_004297235.1 Candidatus Manganitrophaceae bacterium
ACAGATCTTAAAAAAGGTTGAGAACGATGTTAGTTTTAAGGAGAGTATCGAAAAAGAGGGCGGTCTGGTCATTGGGCCCAACAGTATGATTGTCGGTAAATCGAAGGAGATGTATTGTGCCTATGAACTCATCCAGAGGGTAGCGGAGAGTCTCTCTCCTGCGCTTATTCTTGGAGAGACCGGGACCGGCAAGGACCTCGTTGCCCAAGCCATTCATTCCTTGAAGAAGAAACAAACCCCTTTTGAAGCGATCGATTGTGGATCTATTCCGAATACGCTCCTGGAGAGCGAATTGTTTGGCGTCCGGGAGAACTATGCCGGCATGCACAATAAAGAGAAGCAAATCGGCCAACTGGAGGAGGCTGGCACCGGTACGCTTCTGCTGGATGAGATCGGAAATATGGAGGTAGAGCTTCAGAGAAAGTTATTACGTGTCCTTCAAGAGAAGAAATTCAAGCCGCTGGGGAGTAGGAAGGCGCTTCCACTTCAGGCGCAAGTTCTTGCTTCCACAAACGCGGATCTGGAATCTGAGATCCATGCGGGTCACTTTCGAAGTGATCTGTATTTTCGACTCAGTGTGTTTAAAATCATTCTTCCTCCGCTCCGTCAGCGGAAAGAAGATATTCCATTACTTGTTCGATATCATTTGGACCAGCATGAGAAACAGTCTGGCCGAAGGGTGGAGATTTTCCCAGAAACGATGGAAAAACTCATTGAATATCACTGGCCGGGAAATGTCCGGCAATTCCTCAATGATCTGCGGCGGGTCCTGGATACCTACCCATCACGGTATCTAATACCGGAGTATTTTGACTTGCCTTCAAAACCTCTCACAGGCCAAGCCAAGATGGTTCCAGTCGATCCTTCATTTAGCGCTTGTACGTGTCGGGGAGAGAACACACTCAATCAGATCAATAAAAATAATCATGGTACTTACAAAGAACGCTTGGCTGAGTTTCAAAAATTAACTCTGCTAGCTGTCCTGGAAGAAAACAGATGGAATCAGACCCTGGCCGCAAAGCAGTTGGACATGAATCGCACACAATTTTCCAGGTTAGTGAACAGATTCGGAATAAAAACTAACAACACTGGAAGAAAAGTCTCTTCTTTGTTGTCGTGATGCTTCACAAATCCCTTAAAAAATGTGAGTTGCTCGCAGGCCTCAATTCCAAATCTTGTGCATCCCTGCACCTTGTCTCCACGTCTATAGAAACACCCTTCGTTCGGTATCGGCAATTTCTTTAACCCGAGTATTCCTTAAAATTATTTTACCTTTCTTGAACCGATTCTCAAATAACAACATTTGTACGTCCCGTACCTACTTATCGATGACTCCCCCTCGATTAACATTTGTGGGAAGTATTCACGCCTGGGAGTTGAGGTTAATAGTGCTGGAAAAAACCAGACTCGACTGTGCTTAAAACGCACAAAGTGTGCTTAAAACGCATAGGGTGTGCCGAAAGCGCACTAAACTATCTGCGAAAACCGACGGTGTTTGTTGTACCCGCCTCATCCCTATGATCTTCAGAAAGAGAATACCGTAAAATTATTATCGATCGAACAGAATGCGAATAACAGTTTCAGCCCTCGGCTGAAACTGTTGGCACCCGCCGTTATCAGTCGGACCTATCCACCCTCGCTAAACGAACTCTCCCTCATGAAAACCATTGCTATCCGAATGATCAAGAAAAGATTTTCGTATAGGACCACGAGGATTTCCGGCTCTCCTGTAAAGATAGATATTTCTCTCACTGGTAACACGGCCAAACTGAATCTCGAGGACGGGGCGGATGCAGTCCGTTCCAGAATTCCTATCATAGAAGCGGTTTCTTTGTCCTTACAAATAAATCCTTTCCGGCATGGTCCTTGCTATGGACCCATTCCCATACATTCGGATATCACGATCATCGGAGCGACAGATGAGAAACCTTCTTCTCGCAGACCCCGACAAAGATCTGGTGGAAGCGCTCGCGGAATTAACGCGCAACCTTTTAATAGAGATCCATTTACGCGACTGTCACGTCTTCACCACCTGCTCGTCTTACGAAGCGATCGAGATCATGGAGCGGCAGCCGATGGATCTGCTGCTTGCGGACTACAACCTGGCCGGCATCAACGGTCTGGAGTTGATCAGGACGGTTTATCTGCGGGAATGGAAAAACACAGCGAGGATTCTCAGCGCCCACGCCTGCAGTGTGGACTACCTGATCGATGTCTCCGTCCGGTACGGGGTGGACACCGTGATGCAAACGCCCCTGCGGAGAGAGGAGTTAAAACAGAACCTGAAAAGGTTCTTAATCGGGGATTCCTGGATCAATAGACAGAGAGCGGGGAATTAAGCGGGAGAGATCCCCGCAGGATGGGAAGGAAGGAAGATGTATCGGCAAGAAAGGAACGGGAGGCTTCGGAAGCAACTTACCGCTTTTTTCTTCTCAACGTTGCTTTCTTCCCTTGCCGCACCGGTCTTTGCCGCGGAGATTCTCCATCTGCCTTACCGGTATTCATCTGACACGAGAGTCGCCATCGAGGCGACCGAGACATTCGTGCTCTGCGACTGTAAGGAGGCTTCCGCCCTGGCGGTCAAACCCAAAGAGGTTCCGATCTCATTGAAGATGACGGAGCCGTTCCATTTCAGTCTCCCGACCCCCGTTAAAGAGGAGCCGATTCAGGGAGAGGGAGGAAGCGCCGGCGAAGCGAGGATAAAAGAAGCGGAGCCGGATTCGATGAAAGCCGCGGCCGGGGACGATTCAGAGCCTCTGATCATCGGTTTCGGATTCAATGAAAAATCCCCGGCCCGCGAGAAAGAGCTGCTGCAGGCCGTCGAGCGGATCAAAAAGTCCGGAAAAGAAGTCAGAGTCTTCGGCCACACCTGTGATCTCGGAGGAAGAGAACGGAACGAGCGGATTTCTCTCTCGCGCGCGGAGAATGTGGCTGCGCTCTTAAAAGAGCACGGGATTGGGGTGGCGGAAGTCGCGGGAATGGGAAGTTGCTGCCCCCGATCGACCGACCGGCGGAAAAACCGCAGGGTGGAGATCTTTATCGTGAACGGAGGAGACCATGAGAAGTAAGTTTCTACTGATGACGACGCTCATCGCGCTGCTT
>SCUR01000208.1 GCA_004297235.1 Candidatus Manganitrophaceae bacterium
CTCTTCCGATCTAGAAAAGACCGGGCGTGAGATTTTTATTTAAATCAAAGGGCGGCTCTTTCTATGCGGAATTTCGCCGCCGGGGAAAAAGTCATCTGGGCCATTCCAACCGCCCATAAGAATCGTGAAGGCTATCAATCCGTCAAGGACGGACTCGACGGGATCTGGCTCGGGCCGATGATAGGAAGAGGCCGCGCTGAACTTTTCGTCGAAGTCGCGTCGGTGGGGCCAAAACGAATCCAGATACGGGTAAAACGGTTGGGGATTGATGTGCTTCGATGGGTCAGTCCAAGAAACTTATACCACGCGGATGGACGGTAGATTTCTTACAATCCAAAAGAGGCTCCTTTCCGGCGGGCTTTCCCATTTGGGCGATAAGCCGCTGCGCCTTGCGGATGTTTTCTTCCGGGGATGAGAAATGTCAACTTTGCGGCCGGGATTTCAAGAAGCACGAATGCCAGGATTTGTTACCATTGCGGCGAGATGTTGAGGCTGCGATAGCAACCTCGCTGGAAAAGCGGGAGCGGAGCCTTTACGACCGGATCAAGATCTTCGCTAAGGGTCTTCCCGAGGACCCTCACAGTCGCCGCCACGAGGTTCGGAAGCGATTTATCTTCTACACGCCTCATTCCCCCGATTTGATCCTTCTTGCGTAAAAGAGTAAAATCGCCCTGCGCGAACCACTTATGTATAAATACTCATGCGGCCTTTCTATAATAATACGTTAGAAGGCCAGCCAATCTTTCTCGACACTCAACGGGATCCACTTTCTTCTGGCTCAATTCAGGCGACGGTCAATCCGGTAGAGGCAATCAATCCAAGATATTATGAAAATTATCTGCGAAAAGACGACGATAAGTAAGTCATTGATATCGGGATTACATGTAAATCCTCAAAATATCTCAAGACTAGAGGTTCCAAGAAACGACTGTGTCCATCGGTAATCGCAAGAATATGCAAATATAACTATTTAGATATTATACTTTACATAAGGTTTGTTATCTGACATTGCTATTCCATCTCTCTTCACCTTCAAATTCAGGCCGAGGATCAAGTTTACTCTGGTTTCTGAAGGCATCCTTGAACCACCCCTTTCAGCCATTAGATTGACTTTACTAAGATATTGAGGTATTTTTAAGAATATTCAGAAGTACTAAAAAAAACTTTTAAAAGGTGAATATTTGAATGAAAGCAAAACTGACTGAGGATATCATTCCGGTGACCGATTTTCGGACCAACGCGGCTGAGCTGCTTGAGAAGATTAAAAAGACGCGCCGTCCATTGATTCTGACACAGCGGGGCCGCTCCGCCGCGGTCGTCGAGGATATGAAAGAGTATGAAGATCGGCTCGATCGCCTGGAACTGCTCGAAGCGATCGTCCAGGGGCTCCAGGCGGCCGAGCGAGGCGAAGTGGTCTCGCACGAGGAAGCGATGCGGCGACTGGATTCGCTGCTAAATGGCTAAGCGGCCTCATGCTATTTCCTGGACGAATCCTGCGCTTCAGAATTTATTGGAAATCGTTCAGTATATCCAAACGGACAAACCGGCTGCTGCCAGAAACTTCGTTAAACAAATCAAAAGGAAAGTTTCCCGCCTGGCCCGATTTCCGAACTCCGGCCGCGTCGTCCCGGAATTTCCTTCCTCGGGTCTTCGCGAGTTGATCGTAGAGAACTACCGCATCATTTACAGAATCCTGCCCGGGAAATCAGCGATTCAGATCCTCACCGTGCGTCACGGTGCCAGATCCCTTTCTCTCCCAAAGCCTCCACCGCATTGAAAAATAGCGTCCCTGATCGTACGGACCGCTTGGTATCCCTCTCCGGGTTGGCGTCGTGCATGCAAAAAGTCCATATTTAAAAACTCAATAAAATCAAACGGTCCACTCTTTAATCTTCTTGAATTTTTTAGAATCTCTGGTTTTTGCAAACCTGCTTTACCTTCTTCATTATTTTGTTAAAATGTTTTTCCCGTCAGTTCGTCCAGTTCGGCTAAGTTTTTCTCGATTTCCGTCAGCGTCCGAAAGTAGGTCAGCGCCAACTCTTTTAAATTTTTTTTGAGCATCGATCAAGGTGAGGAAGTCGTTCTTCTTTGCCTGATATCCAATGGTGGCGGCCTCCAGCGACTGCTCTGCCAGCGGAAGAATGCCGGTCTCATATAGATGCAAGGCGTTTCGACGTTTCGATCCGGACAAGAATCTCTTTGACTCGAAGCACGGTCTGGTTAATTGCCGCTTGATGGACGGCTTGGGCGCGTGATCGCTCCGCCTCGCCTTTCCGAATCCGGGCGTCATATTTTTTCTTGTTGATCCAGGGAAGGTTGATTTTGATCGAAGCCATCCACCGGTTGGAACCGTCATGGACGTCCCAGTATGCAACTTCTAATCAGATATTTAGACAAGGAGCGGGATGGAGGTCATCCGGATCGGGAAGCGAGGAATGATCGTGCTGCCGGCGGCGCTGCGCCGGCAATTCGGGCTGGAAGAAGGATCGGTCGTCCTCGCAGACATCCGAGACGAGGGAATCGTCCTTCGCCCCGCGGTCGTGGTTCCGGCTGACAGCCAGCAGCGGCGTGCCGAGATTCTGCTTTCGACGGCCGCCAACGAGAAGGACTACGCCCGGGCGCAGAAAGAGGTGCGCCGGATGGGGATCGATCCCGCGAAGATCCGGCATCGAAAACCGAAATTGTAAAGGGATCCCGATGAATCAGACGGAAGCCGTTCGGGTCTGGGAATTCGAAGAAATCTGGCAGAGAGGGAATGCCGCCCTGCGGATGAGCGGGAAATACTTTCGCGGCGAGTATGGGGTCTGGCTCGAGTTCGCCGCGGCCCTTCCGGGAAAAGAGAAGATTATTCCCAAAGCGGGCGGGCGCAAGTACGATTGGGAGAAAAAGCTGGTCTTTCGGCTAAGCAGCAAGGATCTCGGCCGGATCGGCTGGGGACTGGAATAGCCGCAAAAGGGATCGCTTGTCTCTCTGCTGCATGAGTATCACGAAAAACGAAAGCAGCTCGATATCTCGATGGATGGGCCGGCGCGCTTCTTCGTCAGCGGCCAGGAGGGGGCCTCGGGAAAGGACGAAGGGAAGAAAATCTCGGTCCTCCTCGACGGGGGCGGGCTCTGGAAATTACGTCAATGTGTGCGGATCGGATACGAGGGGGTGATATGGCTTCAGAACGAATTTCGAAGAGCGGAAAAGATGAGTCATGTGAAGCTGGTCAGCGCGCTTCCGAAGGATGAGCGGTTCATTCCCCTTCGGAAATTTCTCGCCGCCTGCCCGGGCGCGCCCGGGAGCAGAAGGTGAAATTTCGGGACGCCGTCCATTATTTGGTCGAGGGAAAGTATCTCACCGTGGTCGCCAAACCGGTGCGGGAGCGGGCCAGACGACTCTATGATCGAGAGCAGATTACGCTGGTCCGACAGATCCTCGCGATGCACCGGAACGGCCTGACCCTCGAGAAAGCCTATGAGATCGCCTCGAATCGGCTCAAACAGAAGCGGCTTTTTTAAAGCGGCGGTCTTCCCGGGGTAGATGGACGCCTATTCGGCGTCGATGGAAATGATTCCCTTCGCGATGGCGTATCGGATCAGCTGGGCGATGTTTCGGAGAGCAAGCTTGTTCATGATGTTCGCGCGGTGCGTTTCAACCGTCTTCGGCCGCACCCCGAGTTGTTCGGCGATCTCCCTGTTCTTAAATCCAAGTGCGGCCAGCCGGAGCACCTCAGTCTCCCGGGGAGTGATCTGTCGCGCTTTGACCGGATTTGTAACGACCTCTTTCTTGATCTCGACCGCCACTTTCTTCAATGCTGTCGGCATCTTCGCCTCTCTCCTCTGATCTATAAACTCTTTTTCAGCCCCGGCGCCGCCTTGAATTTCACCGATTTGGACGCCTTGATCTTAATCGGCTGACCGGTCTGAGGATTTCTCCCCTTTCGTGCGGCACGGGCCTTCACGGTAAAGGTTCCGAAGCCCGGAAAGGAGAACCGACCCGCCTTCTTCACCCCTTTCGCGATCGCCGCGAAGGTATCATCCACAATCGCCACGACGGCCTTTCGGGTGAGACCACTGCCCGCATGAGCTTTCGCAATTACATCGATAAGATCTGTTTTATTCATACAACCCTCCTGAAAGAGATTGGTAAAACAGTACGGAATTTTAGCGAGTCGGTCACCGAAAGTCAAAGGAAAACGCTAAGGATGATTCTTAACTGAAGGGAGAATTGTCCCTCCTCTTCAGTTCATCAAAAACCAGGGAGACTCGATTCGTAGTTTCCGGCGGGAAAGAAATCCTCCAGAAAAACTATGAGAAATTGCAATAGGAGAGGACAGCAGCAAGGTGAAGCATCCTCTATGTGAACTGCCGATTGAG
>SCUR01000209.1 GCA_004297235.1 Candidatus Manganitrophaceae bacterium
GCGGGAAAGATTCCCCTGCACCGATCGCCGATGCTGGCCCTTCTTTGGCTCTTTGCGCTGGCGCTCTCTTCTCTCTTGTTCGAGCGATTTTATAACGCCTCTTTTTGTATCATTTGTCACAAGGCGATCTGCAAAAAATGCCAGAAAAACATTCTCAGCTACCGTGTCTGCGGACCTTGCGGAACCCAATTTAAATCGATCCGGAAAAGCGACCTCGCCCTCTTAGAGGCCGAGGAAAAGAAAGTGGCGCGGCAGTTGATTCCTTTTTTTCTCCTCCCGGGGGGAGGGCATCTGGTGATGAAGCGGGCGGGGATCGGGTTCATCTTTCTTGCGCTCTTCTTTCTTCCGGTCAGTTATCTCCTGTTCGGCGAGGTCCTTTTTTCATCGACGCATTGGCACCTGCAAAGCGCCAAATGGGTTTGGGCCTCTATTTTTATCTTTTTCTTGTATGCGGTTTCAGCGCTCGACCTGATGCGCATCTGGAGCAATGAATCATGGCGTTAGAAGGCTCGATCGAAGAATTCGGACTTCCCGAGATCTTCCAGATGATCCTCCTTCAAAAAAAAGAGGGGGTTCTCACGCTGACCCGCGAGAAAACCACGCTCCGGGTCCAGTTCAAGCAAGGCCAGATTATCGCCGCGGGGGACGGAGATGCAGAGGCGCGGCTGGCCGATTCGATGGTTAAGGCGGAAAAGATCAACACTGATCAATTAAAAGTGGCGCTCAAAACACAGAAAAACGGCCGCCAATCGCTTGCGACGGCCCTGGTCCAGTCGGGCCATCTCGGCGCTGAAGAAATCAAAAAACTGAATCGAATCTTTACGGAAGAATCGGTTTTCGCGCTCTTCGAATGGAAGTCAGGCAGCTACAAATTCGAGCCGAAGGAAACCTCGTACGACCCCGAATTTGTTGAGCCGTTGAGCACCGAGTTCATTTTGATGGAAGGGGTTCGCCGAACCGACGAATGGCCGTTTATCAAAAAGAAGGTCCCCTCCACCGACATGGTCTTCGAGGCCCTTCAACAAGATCCGCCCCCGGCGCCGTCGGTTAAAGAAACGGAGAAAAAGGACGAAGACTCTTTCGAATCGATGGGAGATCCCTCCGAACCGGAGGAAGAAGAAGGCGCCTGGCTGCTCCCCTGGATCGATGGAAAGCGGACGGTTCAGGAGATCATCGATCATGCTCAGATGGGCACCTTTCCTGTCTACAAGGCGCTCAGCGATCTTCTCTCTCAGGGAAGAATAAAGGCCACGGGAGATGTCGGAGGTCGAGAGAAGAGATCCCAGTTCGTCTCCTTTAAAGAGCTGTCGCGTCGGCAGCAGGTCGCTCGGATCGTTTTTAACAGTATCGTCATTACCGGGCTGGCGGTTGTATCGGTCTACTTATCCCAATCGGTCTATTCCGCCGTATCGAATGCAGTTCAACCGGTTTTGGAAGTTCGAGCCCTCCAGGCCGGAATGCAAAGAGATTATCTCCTCTTTGCCCTCGATCTTTTTTATCTGAAGCACGGCCGCTATCCGGACACGCTCCAGCAATTAGATTCGGAAGGCTTTCTCAAATCGGGGAGAGAAAAGCAGATCGACCTGAAGCAATGGAAGTATACCTCGAACGAAATCACTTTCACCCTGACTCATCAGTAACTTTACATAATATACATTATCAGACGTTAGTTATCGCTTATCAGCGCCGATCTATTCATTAATCCAAGCGATTGACACCGATGACTCTCCTCGTTTCTCGATACACCCGTCCTGTCCTAAGCCGAATAAGATTCACCGTTTCAAATACTCATAAAGGAAGCGGTTAGAATCGACGCGACATACGCAGCGTCACCGATCACTTCGCGAACGCAACCCCAGTTCTTTCAAAAGTCCTCGCTCTGGATTCCCACTGTAGGATCTCGTTGGCTTCCCGCCCAAATTATGGTAATTTTGACGTACATTGTGAATTGATACCGACATAGAACCAACTCAGGCTGGAGTCATGAATGATGGGTACATGGAGGCGGATCAGGCGGGATCTCGTCCTGGCTGCGACCGGGTTTCAGGAGGCCACCATCGCAATCGCGGAGCGGGTCCATCACCGGGTCCAGCAGGTAAAAATCTCAATGGAGATGTCCGATCTGGAACGACAGATCAAAAACCGGCAGGCGTTGCTCGGAGAAAAAACATACCGGAAGTTTGAAGCCGGCCGGTCCGATATGGATCTTCTCTCCCAGGAGCCCGTTATTTCCGATCTCAGCCGCGAAATCGACGCCCTCCAAAACCAGCTGACCCTGGTCGAAGAGCGATCGACGGAGGAAGAACCGATCCGTGTTTTCGAGCATGCCCTGGAAGAATCGGGACTGCTCCTCCAACACATCGTCATCCCCCATCAGTTTCCTTGGGTCGGAAAGCCGATTCAAGAATGGAATCTACCGACGGAAATGCGCATCTTATACGTTCGGAGAGAAAAAGGGATCGAGATTGCTCACGGAAGGACGGTGGTGGAGCCGCACGATCAGGTCACCTACATCGGGCCGAGGAGAAAAACACATTTACACAAATGGTTCTGGCTTCATAGCGAATGATCTCCTTCATCTTTTCGAATGAGCTCAATCTCGGCCAGGAGCTCCTCCTCCGTAATAATTTCTTTCTTCAGAAGCAGGGAAATCAACGCCTCCTGGAAATGTCGTGTCCTCTCCGCTTGGCTCTTTCCCCCTCCATACGCGACCCGCTCCTTGCCGTTCTGAACGGCGCCCGCAGCGCCCGTTCGACCGCTGGCCTTGGAACCAAAACGGGCGATCAGGATCATCGCCGCAAGCCCGATTAAAAGGATTAAAAGAAAACCCATTCTTCTGCCTCACTCTTCAGTCGATTTTTCGATGATCACTTCATCCAACAGGCGGAGCCCCAGGAGGGTGCGCGCGCTCCCGCCCGGAACAAAAATTTCCAGATGGCCCGAGCTATTCAGGACGAGATTGCACCCCCCCTTTCCCTCCGCATAATTCTTTTTTAGACCCTCCAGACGAGCCCCTTTGATCTGCAGCGCTATCTTTCGGCTCTCGGAAAATGAAGCGTTTAAATCGGCCTCGGTCACGTTCGTAATGGCGTTGCCGAAGCGATCGAGATAGACCACTTTTCCTAAAATCCGCCCCCCCTCCACTTTCGGAAAAAGCCCCTCAATGAGGAAGGGATCTTTGATCTCATGACCCAACGCCTCCGGGGGGGTTCCCTTTGCGAGAAGGGCCGCCATCGGAGCAAAGTGATCCCGTCCGGCGAACGTGGGACTTTTTTTCAATGCAAGGGAGTTCTCGTCCACGGCATAAACGCGGCATCCCTCCCGGTGAAGAAGATAGGTGAGAATCCCGTTGTCGGGCGCAACGTAGAATTGCCCCGCTTCGACCGCGATGATCTTTCGCCGATCGGTCCCGACCCCCGGATCGACCACCGCCAGATGGACCGTCCCCCTGGGGAAGTGAAGCGAGATCTCTTTCAGAATGAAGGCGGCGCTGATCAGCTCTTGGGGAGGAACATCATGGGTGATGTCGACCAGCCGGACGCCCGGCGCCTGTTGGAGCAAGACCCCCTTGACGCTTCCGACGAAATAGTCGGCGGAGCCGAAATCGGTGGTAAGGGTGATGGCGGGGGGAAGCGCCCGGAGCGCGGATGGCGGGGTGCGGAGCGAGGAATGAGAAGCGCGCCTTTTTTTACCCGGCATCCCTCACCCCGCACGTCCGCATTCATCCGCCCTTCATTCAAATGTGATTTTTAGGATTTCGTACTCGACTGTCTTGGAGGGGGTGACAATGGAGACCGAGTCGCCGACCCGCTTTCCGATCAACGCTTTCCCGACCGGAGATTGGACGGAGATCTTTCCATCTTTCAAATCGGCCTCGTCTTGGCCGACCAGGGTGTATTTCTTTTCTTCATCGGTCTGAAGATCCATAATCGTCACAGTGACGCCGAAGACCACCTTCTCGGTCGAGAGATTGCTCGTGTCGATCACCTGCGCGTTCGCCAGCTTGTCCTCCAGCTCCCGGATCCGTCCCTCCACGAAACTCTGCTTCTCCTTCGCCGCCGCATACTCCGCATTTTCGGAAAGATCGCCGTGCGCCCGCGCCTCCGCGATCAGGGCAATGACATGGGGACGCTCGACCCGCTTGAGCCGCTCGAGCTCCTCTCGAATTTGCTCATACCCTTTTTGGGTCATCGGTACTTTCACTTTTTCCCTCCCATTTCTGCATGATACTCTTGAAGCGTTTTGACCGCCATCCCTTCCTTCTTCAGCGCCTCAATCCCGCGCACCGCCGCCTTGGCCCCCGCGATGGTGGTGAAGTAAGGAATGCCGTAGTGCAAGACCGTCTGGCGAATCGCATAGGAATCGACCTGCGAAACCTTATCCCCGACCGTGTTGATCACCAGATGAATCTCGCGGTTCTTTAATATATCGACCACGTGGGGTCTCCCCTCCTGGACCTTGTTGATCCGCTCGACGGTCATGCCGTGTTGATCGAGGTACGCGGCGGTTCCGGCGGTCGCGATCAAGCTGAACCCCAGCTCGGCAAGCCGCTTCGCCGTCGGTAAAATCGCCGGCTTGTCTTTATCTTTGACGCTGATGAACACCTTTCCGGAGAGGGGAAGAAAGTTCTCCGCCCCCGCCTCCGCTTTGGCAAAGGCCCGGCCGAAATCGTGGTCGATCCCCATCACCTCTCCGGTCGATTTCATCTCGGGCCCGAGAATCGAATCGACGTTCAATCGCTTGAACGGAAAGACCGCCTCCTTCACGGCGATATGGGCGATCGGCCGCGCTTCGAAAACCCCCTGCTCCCGCAGCGATTTCCCCAAAATCGCTTTCATGGCGATCTTCGCCAAGGGAAGACCGATCGTCTTGCTGACGAAGGGAATCGTTCGAGAACCGCGCGGATTGACTTCCAAAATGAAAACCTCGCCCTCTTTGACCGCGAATTGAACATTCATCAGCCCGATCACCCCCAGCTCTTTCGCGATGAGGACCGTCTGCTCCCGGATCGTCTCCAGGATCGCCGGGTCGAGCGAGAACGGCGGCAGCGAGCAGGCGGAATCGCCCGAATGAACCCCCGCTTCCTCGATGTGCTCCATGACCCCGCCGACGAAAACCTCCCGGCCGTCGCCGACCGCATCGACATCGATCTCCACCGCATCTTCGAGGTATTTGTCGATCAGGACCGGATGCTGCGGCGACGCTTCCACCGCATGAGTCATGTATTTCCGCAGACTCTCTTGATCGTAGATCACCTCCATCGCCCGCCCGCCGAGGACGTACGACGGCCGGACCATCACCGGGTAGCCGATCTCCCCCGCCGCCTTCAGCGCTTCGGGATAAGATCGAGCGAGCCCGCTCTGCGGCTGCTTCAACCCGAGCTTCTCCAGCAGCACCTTGAACCGCTCCCGGTCTTCGGCCCGGTCGATCGCATCGGAGGAGGTCCCCAAGATCCGGACGCCTTCTTTTTCGAGCGGGACGGCGAGCTTCAACGGAGTCTGTCCGCCGAACTGAACCACCACCCCTTCGGCCCCTTCCCGCCGGACGATGTGCAGCACATCTTCCAGCGTCAGCGGCTCGAAGTAGAGCCGGTCGGAGGTATCGTAATCGGTGCTGACCGTCTCCGGATTGCAGTTGACCATGATGCTCTCATAGCCGATCTCTTTGAGCGCCGCGACGGCGTGGACGCAGCAGTAGTCGAACTCGATCCCTTGCCCGATCCGGTTGGGACCGCTTCCGAGGATGATCACTTTTTTCCGATCGGTCGGCGTCGCCTCGCATTCCCGCTCATAGGTGGAGTAGAAGTAGGGGGTATAGGCCTCGAACTCGGCCCCGCAGGTGTCGACCCGCTTGTAGACCGG
>SCUR01000210.1 GCA_004297235.1 Candidatus Manganitrophaceae bacterium
CTTTTCCATTCAGCCCGTCGATCGCGATGCCCTCAATAAATGAAGGAGGTGGGACAAAAGGGGCGGTCGTAAAGGACCATTGATAAGAAGAAGAAAGCGGGTTTGCCTCCTGGTCCAGCACCTGCGTCGAAAGCGTTAAAGTATAGGGGGTCTCATATCGAAGATCGGCACTGTTTTGCCGGTTAAATCGAATGGTCTTGCAATCGGCCTCTACACAGACCGCCTCATATCCAACCCCTAAACCGTCCAGCGCTGTTAAAAAAGACGAGAGCTTCATCGGTTTACTAAAAGTGATCTCAACGGCGGCATGGACCGAAACGGCACCTCCTTGCGGCGCGGCCGATACCACCGCCGGCGGGACGGGAGTCGGATTTCCATTGTTTCCTCCCCCGCCCGTTCCACCGCCGCCGGATGGGTTTCCACCGTTCGACGAATGATCCCCGGAACCCCCTCCTCCACCGCAGCCGACCAGAATGACGACGGCAAAAATCACAGGGACAACCGATTGCATCAGTCCTGAATAAAAGCGATTCACGTCTAAAATACCGGGATATGAGTTATCGAATGAATATAGAGCGCCTTTTCTATGTGATAAGCAGAGGGGTCACGAACAGGAGATCATGAGGGAATGTGAAACGGCGGTTCCTAACGGAGAACGTTATAACCTGTTTCCCCTAACCAAATATATAGACACTCGCGGGATGAATTCTAAAGAAAATAAGGAAAGGTGTCAAGGAATTTCGCCCCAGGCTTTTTAGGAGCAGAGCGAAATCACTCCCTTAAGGTAGCGAGTCCTCCCGAAAATCTCAGGGAAAGGGCCTCCGTCCGGCTTGCAGAAGGAGGGAACCCTATGATAGGGTAAGCAACATGACCGACCGAAAACAAAACCTCCTCGCCCTCTCTTTTGAGGAGCTGGAAGCCTGGATCGTCGACCTGGGCTGGAAGAAATACCGCGCCAAGCAGATTCTCTCTTGGCTCTATCGGCGGCGCGCCGCCGATTTTGAAGAGATGACCGACCTCTCCAAGGCCGACCGTACCCTTTTGGCCGAGAAAGCCTCTCTCCATCACCTGGAGATCGTCACCCACCAGCGGTCGGTGGATGGGACCCAGAAGTTCCTGCTGGAATTGGAGGACGGAAACCGGATCGAATCGGTCCTCATTCCGGGCGACGACCGTCTCACCCTCTGCATCTCCTCGCAGGCCGGCTGCACCCTCGACTGCGGCTTCTGCCTCACCGCACAGGAAAAGCTGAAACGCAACTTAAAGGCCCACGAGATCGTCGATCAAATCCTTACGGTCCAGCGGACCCTTCCCGAAGAGACCCGAATTACAAATGTCGTGATGATGGGGATGGGCGAGCCGCTGGCCAATTTTAACCATGTGGTGGAAGCGTTGAAGCGGATGATCTCGCCGATCGGACTCGGCTTCTCGCCGCGCCGGGTCACCGTCTCGACGGCGGGAATGGTTCCCCAGATTTTAAAACTCTGGGAAGCGGTGCCGGTCAACCTTTCGATCTCGCTCAATGCCACGACGAATGCGGTGCGCGATCAGATCATGCCGAAGGTCAATCGGCTCTATCCGATTGAAGAGCTGCTGAAGGTCTGTAAAGCCTTTCCGCTCCCCTCCCGCCGCAGAATCACCTTTGAATATGTTCTTCTCGCCGGTGTCAACGACACGCCGGAGGACGCGGCCCGGCTGGTTCGTCTCAGCCGCGGCATCCGGTGCAAAGTGAACTTGATCCCTTTCAACGAATTCCCCGGCTCTCCGTACCGCCGCCCGACCGATGAGCAGGTTTTGCGCTTCCAAAAGACTCTGCTCGACGCCGACCTCACCGCCACCATTCGAAAGAGCAAGGGGCGAGACATCCTCGCGGCTTGCGGCCAGCTCAATAGTGAATTCGCCGCCCGGCCCCTCTCTCAAAAACAGTTGGAACCGATCGGCCTTCTCCCTTCATAAGCCGTCCGCTTCTCTCAGGAAAACCACCCCCTTGAACGGGCCTCTTCCGCTACGATAGACTTATCATATGAACTAAAACTCTCTCTGGAGGACAGCATGGCGGAGAAATCGATGACCGATCCGGTCTGCGGGATGAAGGTGACCAACGAAAACATCTGCACCGATTATGAAGGAAAGCATTATTGTTTCTGTTCGGAGGGTTGTTTTCAGACTTTTCAGAAATCACCCGAGCAGTACGCTCGAAAGGCCGGATAGATAGAGCCGATTGTGTTCGGCCGGAGGTCGAACGACCTCCGGCCAAGCCGTTTAGAAAGCCGATCTAGTCGTCCTCTTCTTCATATGAATCGGGCTTTTCCGTGGAGCCGTGGGGGGACCCCTTTCCGCCGCTCATCGAGCCGTGCGGCGACTCCATCCCCATCATTCCTTTTCCCATTTTTCCATGAGACATCCCGCCCATCATCGAATGCATCCCGGACATCGACATCCGCATCTCGATCATCGATCGGAAACGATCATATTGGGCATCGGAGAGAAACTCCTTCGCTTTGGCCATAGAACGGACCCGGAACAGAAGGAGATCGGTCTCCATCGCCTCTTTCTCTCTCGCCTTTTTCTCAACCTTATTCATATCGAGCTTCGGATCGGCAATCAGCTCATCCAATTCAATCTCGGCCACCTGGAGATTGGCGCGCTTTTGAATGACCCCCTTGCGGTAGTCGGTAAAAAGATCGTGGAGTTTTTTGGCCTGATCGTCGTTCAGATTAAGCCCCTGCTTTAATCCCTGCATCGAAAAGAAATTTCCGCCCTGCATCCCGGAGGTCGGAGGATGCCCCATCGGGCGATCCGGCCCGCCTCCTTCTCCTCCTCGATGCGGACTCCCTCCTCCCTGCATCATCTGCGCAGAAACCGTCGTCGCCATGATCAACCCGGACAGCATACAGATTCCGGCAAGCCGGAACAGATTCCATTTTCTCATCATCTTGACCTCCTCAGACAATTATCGATCTCACACGAGTTCCTATCATAAACGAAAAAACCCGATCAGACAACCGGCCGTTGCTTGACACTCTTTTTGACCATCTGTTAAGATGACCCCGTTTGCAAAATCGCACAGGAGCAAGAATGGATCGAAGAAAGAG
The DNA here is from genome assembly GCA_004297235.1 of Candidatus Manganitrophaceae bacterium. Taxonomy (GTDB): domain Bacteria; phylum Nitrospirota; class Nitrospiria; order SBBL01; family Manganitrophaceae; genus Manganitrophus. The sequence goes on from SCUR01000210.1 coordinate 3,096, forward strand.
ATCTCCCCTCCGGAATGTTTGGCTGCTCCTTTTGATTTTCTCCCTCTTTCCCGCACTCGCTCGGGCCGCCAAAATCGAAGAGGTCGTCCTCCCCAACGGCCTCAAGGTGGTCTTGCTTGAAGAGCACAAAGCGCCGGTGGTCACCTTTCAGGTCTGGTATCGGGTCGGCTCCCGCAACGAGATCACCGGCAAGACCGGCCTCTCCCATCTCCTCGAACATATGATGTTCAAGGGAACCGCGAAACATGGAAAGGGAGAGTTCTCTCGGATCGTCGCCAAGAACGGCGGAACGGAGAATGCCTTCACCGCGAACGATTACACCGCTTACTTCGAAAACTTCGCCTCCGACCGGATCGAATTGTCGCTCGATTTGGAATCCGACCGGATGCAAAACCTGATCATGGACCCCAAAGAATTTCAACTGGAGCGGGAAGTGGTCAAAGAAGAGCGCCGGACCCGGACGGATGACGATCCCTACTCGTTCCTGATCGAGAATTTGTACGCCATCGCTTTTATGGTTCACCCTTATCATGCCCCGGTCATCGGCTGGATGAGCGACCTCGACGGCCTGACCCGAGACGACGCCTTCCTCTACTACAAACACTACTACCAGCCGAACAATGCGACCGTGGTCGTCGTGGGAGACTTCAACACCAAGACGCTCCTTCCCAAAATTAAAAGCTTCTTCGAGAAGATCCCGAAGGGGCCGGAGCCGCAACAGTTGGTTCCGCCGGAGCCGGCCCAGATCGGCGAGCGGAGGAGCATCGTCAAACGGGAAGCGCAGCTTCCCTTCGTCTTCGCCGCCTTTCATACGCCCAATTATAAAGGCCCCGACACTTATGCGTTGGCGGTGCTCTCCAGCGTCCTCTCCGCCGGAAAAAGTTCCCGCCTCTACCGAAGCCTCGTCTACCAACAGCAGATCGCGCTCGACGCCGGCGGGCATTATGAAGGGCTCACCACCGATCCGGAGCTTTTCTATGTCTACGCCACGGCCCGCCCCCAGATCTCTCCCGAAGAGCTGGAAGAGGCGCTGGGCGACGAGATCAGCCGCCTCCAGTCGGAGCCGATCTCCGATCAGGAGCTGAAAAAGGCCAAAAATCAGATCGAGGCCGATTTCATCCTGGGGTCCGATTCGAATTTCTTCCGGGCGATGCGGATCGGCACGGCGGAGACGGTCGGCGCGGGCCATGAATATGTCACCCGTTTTGTTGAAAACATTCGGAAGGTCACCGCACAGGACGTGATGCGGGTCGCCCAAAAATACCTGGTGGAGGATCAGCGGAGCGTCGGAACCCTCATGCCGATTTCCACAGCCGAAGAAGGGGATGCCGCCGAAAACGGCGAACCCAAAGAAGCCCCCGGCGGGCCGACAAAGGAGTCTCGATGAATCGCGCCAGAAAACCGGCTTCTCCCCGATCGTTTCTCTTCTTCTCGATCGCGCTCCTCCTTCTTTTCGTCGAGGTCGTTCCCGCGCCGGCCGCCGAGATCAAGCCGAAGCGGGTCGTCACCGACAACGGAATCATCCTTCTGATTCTCGAGCGTCCTTCCCTCCCGATCGTCAGCGTCGACGCGCTGGTCCGGGCCGGCTCCCTCTATGATCCGAACGACAAGGCCGGCCTCGCCAACCTGACCGCTTCGCTCCTGGATGAAGGGACGAAAAAGCGGAGCTCGACGCAGATCGCCGACGCGGTCGATTTTATCGGGGCCACTCTCTCGGCCACGGCCAATGAGGATTATGTAACGGCGAGCCTACGGCTTCTGAAAAAGGATGTCGATTCCGGCTTCGATCTTCTCTCCGACATTCTGATCAACCCCGTCTTTGATCCGAAAGAGGTGGAGCGGGTCCGAAAGAATATTCTCGGCGGCATCCTCGCCGAGAAAGACCAGCCCCAGGCGATCGCCGATCGGGCCTTCCGGAACATTATCTTCGGGGAGCATCCCTATCGGAATCCGGTGATCGGCCGGGAGGAAACGGTGCCCGAAATCACGCGGGAAGAGGTCGCCGCCTTCCATCAAACCTACTACGCTCCGAATAATCTGATTCTCTCGATTGTCGGCGACGTCACCGAGAAAGAAGCGGTCGCGCTGGCCAAAAAATATTTCGGGAAGTGGGAGCGAAAGCAGATCCTCTTCCCCCGGGTCGGCCCCCCCGCCCCCTTTCAGACGAGGAAGATGGAGCTGATCGACAAGGAGCTGACCCAAGCGAGCGTCGTCTTGGGCCACGTCGGGATTGAACGGGGAAATCCCGATTACTATGCCGTCACGGTGATGAACTACATCCTCGGCGGAGGAGGCTTTTCTTCAAGGATGATGGCCGACATCCGGGACAACAAAGGGCTGGTCTACTCGATTTATTCATTGTTCGACGCGAACCGGTACCCCGGCGAATTCGCCGTGAGCCTGCAGACCCGATCGAAGAGCGCCAACGAGGCGATTGAAGGAGTTTTAGCGGAGATTCAGAAGATCCGGAGCGCGCCGGTCACCGACACGGAGCTGGCCGAGGCGAAGGCCTACCTGGTCGGCAGCTTCCCCCTTCGGATGGAGACGACCGCCCGGCTCGCCTCGCTCCTCTCGGCCATCGAATATTACCAGCTCGGGCTCGATTACTTTGAAAAGTACCCGGGCTACATCAACAAAGTGACCCAAGACGACGTCCTGCGGGTCGCCAAGAAATACCTCGACCCGGAACATTACGCCCTGGTCGTCGTAGCCAAGCAGAGCGAGGCGAACGTAAAAGAGCCGCCCGCCCCTCCGGCCGTGGAATCGGGATTAAAGAAAAACGCGCCGGAACCGCAGGGCGGCGTCCGCGCGAGCGACCCGCCGATGATCAACCTCCCTTCGGACAAGGGGGTCGGCGTCCGATGAGCCGTTCGCATCCGGCATACGACCGCCTCCTCCGGATTCTCCGGGAGATGGGCTCGGTCGCCGTCGCCTACTCCGGCGGGGTCGACTCCGCCCTCGTGGCGAAGGCCGCCCACGACGCGCTTTCCGAAAACGCCGTCGCCGTCACCTCCATCTCCCCCACCTTTCCCGCGTCCCAATTGGAAGAGGCGAAGCAGGTCGCTGCGGCGATCGGCATCCGCCATCTGTTCGTTCAGTCGGATGAGCTCCTGATTCCGGGCTACGCCGAAAACACTCCGAACCGTTGCTACCTCTGCAAGGGAGACCTCTACACCCTCCTCGCCGACGCGGCCGAAAAAGAGCGGCTCCGCGTCATTGTCGATGGAACGCATCTCGACGACCTGACCGAGATTCGTCCCGGCTTGAAGGCCGCCCGCGAGCGGGGGGTGCGCAGCCCGCTGGCCGAGGCGGGATTAAACAAAGAGACGGTCCGCTCTCTTTCAAGAGCGTTGGGACTTTCAACTTGGGACAAGCCGGCCTCCGCCTGTCTCTCCTCCCGATTTCCGCACGGAACACCGATCACCTACGAGCGTCTCGGGCGGGTCGAGGCCTCGGAAGAGGTCCTCCGCCGCAGCGGCTTTCGGCAGTTCCGCGTCCGCTATCATGGCGAGACGGCCCGGATCGAGCTGGCCGCCGAAGAAATTTCACGCCTGCTCGATAGCAACCGCCGGGACGCGCTGGTCGAAGAGATCCAAGCGTGCGGTTTCAAATGGGTCACCCTCGACCTGGCCGGCTATCGCCCGGGAGGGGCCGGCCGGTCCGGCGGAGAGTTCGTCGTCCTCCATCGCTCCGATGATGCGAAATAGAATCCCCTTCTTTTTCTTTCTTTCCCTTTGTTTTTTCTTCCTGACCGCGGAGGCGCCGCCCCCTTCGATGCGGTCGGCCGAATTGACCTTGACCCTCCTTTCTCCCTACCACGCCTCGATCACTTCCAAAGGAACGTATCACCAAAGCGGCTTAAAAATCCGATACGAGCCGGCCGGTTCGGAGGAGATCGATCTCTACGATCTTAAGCAGATGGAGGAGATCCGGCTTTTTCCGGCCGACCGGATCTATTTCAAAACCCGCCTCGGCCCGGCGCGTATTTTAAAGGCGGTGCGGGAAGGATGGATGCCTCCCCCGCCGCCGCTCACGGAAAAACGAACCTTGCTGAGAGAGGGACCGATCAAGGAGAAAGATGCGCGGCTCTATTTCATTACCCTGGAAGAGAAGGGAAAGAAGTGGTACTCCCTTCGATGGGTCTCGGCCGACGAAGCCGAGATTCCCTTGCAGGTCATCTACCCGGCGAGCGATTTTGAAACGGTGATCGCCGACTACGATTCGCTCCGGACGGAACCCTCGGACCCCGCCCGATTCGAGCCGCCCCCCGACTTCATGAGCGTGAATCCATACTAAAAGGGGAGCACCCCTCTGAATCTTTACTTTTCCCCCTGAAGATGCCATAATTTCGCGACGTTTATAGAGAAAGGAATCAGATGTCCGACGTTCGTGTCCGCTTTGCCCCCAGTCCCACCGGCTATCTCCACATCGGCGGGGCAAGAACCGCGCTTTTTAACTGGCTCTTTGCCCGGCATCACGGCGGGAAATTCTTCCTCCGGATCGAAGATACCGACCGCTCTCGCTCGACCGATGAGGCGATCGACGCCATTATCGACGGGATGCGCTGGCTCGGTCTCGATTGGGATCAGTGGGAGGGCTCCGACAAAAACCCGATCCGGCAGACCGACCGCTTCGATCTCTATCGGCAGAAGGTTCAGGAACTGCTCGACCGCGGATTGGCCTACCGCTGCTACTGCACCGCCGAGGAGTTGGAGGCGCGGCGCAAAGAGGCGATGGCGCACGGGAAGATCCCCCGTTACGACGGCCGCTGCCGACAGCTCACCGCGCCGGTCGCCGGCAAAGAGGCCGCCATCCGGTTCAAAGCCTCTTCCGAGGGGGAGATCGTCATCGACGACATGGTGAAGGGAAAGGTCGTCTTCGACGCGAGCACCGTCGACGATCTGATTATTTTAAGATCGGACGGAACGCCGACGTATAACTTCTGCGTGGTGGTCGATGACGTCGACATGCAGATCTCTCACGTCATTCGGGGCGACGATCATTTGAACAACACCCCTCGGCAGATCCAGATGTATCAGGCGCTCGGCTATCCCCTTCCGCGTTTCGGCCATGTTTCGATGATTTTGGGCCCGGACAAAGCGCGCCTCTCCAAGCGCCACGGCGCGACCGCCATCCAGCAGTATCGCGAGGAGGGATATCTTCCCGAGGCGATGGTCAATTACCTCGTCCGCCTCGGCTGGTCCCACAAGGATCAAGAGATCTTCTCTCTCCCCGAGCTGATCGAAAAGTTTTCGATGGAGCAGGTCGGCGCCTCCGCCGCGGTCTTTAATCCCGAGAAGCTACTCTGGCTGAATGCGCACTATATCAAAACCGGCGACCCGAAGCGGCTCGCGCAGCTTCTTCTCCCCCACCTGGAGCGGTTAGGAGTTCCTGCCGGTGCGGTCGATCTGGCGCGGCTGGAGCAGATTGTTGTCGCGCTGCGCGAGCGCACACGGACGTTGAAGGAGATGGCGGAGTCGGCGGTCTATTTCTTTGTGGATGAGATCGCCATGGATGAGAAAGCCCAAAAGCTTCTCACGCCGGAGGCGCTGCCGATTTTAAAGGCGGTTCGCGATCGGCTCGCTGAAACGCCGTTCGAGCATGCGCCGTTGGAAGAGGCGTTCCGGTCGGTCAGCGAGGCGCTGGGATTGAAGCTGGCGCAGATTGCCCAGCCGGTCCGCGCCGCGGTGACGGGGAAGACCGTCAGCCCGGGAATTTTTGATGTGCTGATGATCCTTGGAAGGGAGCGGGCGTTGAAGCGATTGGACAATCAAATCGCCCCTCGTTCTTCACCCGCCGCGGAAAAATAGTTGCTTGACACCCAAAGCGCTTTCCGCTAAATTCTTTCTACTTCCTACCATCATATTGGGGGATCGTCTAGCGGCAGGACAACGGACTCTGACTCCGTTTACCGAGGTTCGAATCCTCGTCCCCCAGCCACCTCTTTCACCACAAATTTCAATATCTTTGAGCACATTCCCCACCGGAACTGACTGAGATTCAGATTCTTCATGAATGGCCCCGGCCTCTTCCCTGAAAAAGAAAAGCGGTAATCCGCCCTTTCGTCAGATCCGGACAGTCTTTGATGATCTCTTCATGGGATTTCCCCATCGCCAAATATCCGAGGATGAGGCTGACCGGAATTCGGGTCGCTCTGATTCGTCGTTTTCCCCGAAGCACTTCCGGAGTGCTGAGTATATGATCTCTCCAATCGACTGCTATACGCTCCCAACGTTTTAATATTTATCTTTAAGAACGACTGTCTGTTCTTGCGGAAACGAGGTCGAGTTCCCTGCTCACACAAGCCCGAAGATGGTTTAGAACCGGCTCAGTCTTGATGCGCGGGGATAAAAGAAAACCGTCTGATCCGAAGCGGCCGGTTAAGACGGAAGTCCCGGTGATCAAGGAAGAGGATGCCTCTTTTCTCTCGCTCCGCGACACGCACCAAGGCCGCATCGACAAGATCCATCGGGAGATCGCGGTATTTTTTCATCATCTCCCTCATCCGAGACGCATTTTCCCTCCAGAGGAAGAATTCCGATCCGGCAGGTCTCTTTGTCCCTGTTTTAACCAAAAAAATAGAAGTCATTTCTTGGGAATGACTTTGCACTAAGTTAATTAAGGCCGGGTAGAATCATAAACCTGACCGTCATCGATCGGGGTCCCCTTATTATTGTGGGGAACGCCGACGGTTATAAAGCCGGTGCAGGCTCCTCCATCCATATCTCTCGCTGTAAAGGAGATGTGATACACCCGGCCATTTCCGTTCCCGGAACGCTCCGCCCGAAGGAGCACCTTCCCTCCCTGAATCGCCGCATCGGGAGAGGTATCCCCGTCCCCTGTACCGTTGACCGGCTCATCCTGTGTGACTCCTGTGACCGTTAGAGTAACCGGATCGTTCTCGGGATCGGTCACGCCGGAAATCGTTATCTCAACCAACTTATGGTTCGGCGGCCAGAGGAGAACCGCGCTCGGCTTCGCCTGCCCGCAAATGGGCGGGTCATTTCGGTCAAGAACAGTCACCGTCACCTGATCGGGGGCACTGTCGGCCGATCCATCATTAACCACAAGCTGGAAGAGAAGCGTTGCGCCTCCCGTACTCACCAGCGGCGCTGTAAACGACGGCGTCCCACTCTGGGAATCCGACAGGCTCACCACCGGTCCACCGAGTTGCGTCCAATGATAGGTCAGGGTGTCTCCGTCCGGATCGTGGCTCCCGGTTCCATTGAGGGTCACCAGGATACCTTCGTCCTTCGTCTGGTCGACGCCGGCATCCGCAATCGGAGGATGGTTGGCTGCCTCCACACGCACCTGGACAAAGTCGGCTGCCTGATCGGTCCCGTCATGAACGGTTAACTCAAAAGTCACGATCGCTCCAGCGCTGCCGACAAAAGGGGCTGTGAAGGAAGGACGCGTGGCTGTCGGATCGGAGAGGATTACGGAAGGACCGGCCGTCTGAACCCAACGATAGGTTAACGCGTCACTATCCGGGTCAAAGCTGCCGGAGCCGTCCAGGAAGACCTCTGCCCCTTCGATCACCGTTTGATCCTCTCCCGCTTCCGCAACGGGCGGGTGATTGATGTTCTTGACGGTTACGTTGACTACGTCCTGCGCACTAGAGCGGGATCCGTCCTCCACGATGAGGCCAAAAGTGAGGGTCGCTCCACCGGCGGGAACCTCCGGGGCGATAAAAGTGGGATAAATGGGATCGACGAGATTGAGGGAAACGGAAGGACCGGCGATCTGCTCCCATCGGTAGGTCAGAGGATTCCCGCTGGGCGCACTGCTCCCGGAACCATCCAATTGCACAAGGGCCCCCTCATTGACTGTCTGATCGGCACCGGCATCGGCAATGACCGGGGGGGTGTTGTCTTTAACGGCAAAGGTTGCTCGCGCCAGATTTCCTTGAATTTCCTGGCGGATGTATTGCAAAACGATCACATAGCTCTTAAGACTATATCCATTTGCTGTAAGGATAAACTGGCCTGTCTTCAGTGTCCCCATCCTCAGATCAAAG
>SCUR01000211.1 GCA_004297235.1 Candidatus Manganitrophaceae bacterium
TAGGGCTCGGAGCGCACCTCGCCGAACAGATCGATGCGGGTCAGGCGATAGGGCTGGCCCAGCCATTCCAGGGCGGCGACGAGCCCCATCGCTCCGACCATCACGAGGGTCCATCCGATCGCCTTCCGTTGGTTTAAGTTGAATCGGTCTGCGAGCAAAAAGCCGAGCCCGGCGCCGAGCATCGCGCGCGTTCCGGCGATGAGGGCCATTTCCGGTAAGGTGACCTCCGCTGTTTTTATCATGCCGCCTCCTTTTACAATGGAAAGAATATTTTTCATCTGTTTTTCTCCTCCCAGGATAATAAAACATCGGAATTTGAAATTTCTCTTATTACTTCTACTTTAAACTTTTCTTTCCCTCACGACAGGTATCTCTCTTACATTCGGACAGGGTTCTTCTCGCGAGCGCGTCGCCGCCCCACGGGAAGTGCGCCGGAGAACCGATCGGAGCTCCCGCGCCGATGAAGGAAGCCCTCTTCATGGACAGAATGCCAAACGCGCGTTAGAATCAAGCGTGAGATGCTCGGTTCATTTTTAAGCGCCCGTCATGTGCTCGGGGCGTCCGTGTGCAATCCTTTTACATTCTCCATTCGCGGGTCATTGATGAAGTCCGTAGGGCAATACAAAATCATAGAGAAGGTCGGGGAAGGGGGGATGGCGAGTGTCTTCAGAGGCATTCAGCCCTCTTTGAACCGATCCGTCGCCATCAAGTTCCTTTCCCATAAATTGGCCGGAGAGAACGTCATCGTCGAGCGCTTCAATCGAGAGTCTCTGATCATCGCGCGACTCTCGCATCCGAACATTATCCACGTGATCGACCGCGGCATCTCCGAAGACGGCATGCCCTATTTCGTGATGGACTTCGTAGAGGGGACCAACCTCGCCGTCCTGATGAAGGAGGCCGGGCTCGATCTCAACCGGAAGCTCGACATTATTATTCAGATCTGCAAGGCGCTCTCTTACGCCCACAAAAACGGCGTCGTTCATCGGGACATTAAACCGGCCAATATCCTGATCGACAAAGAGGGGAATGCGTTGGTCAGCGATTTCGGCATTGCCCAGTTTTATGAAGAGGGGAAGAAGGAGGACGAGCTGACGCGGGAAGGGATGGTGATGGGGACCCTCGCCTATATGTCCCCGGAGCAGAAAAGCGGATCGAAAAACGTCACCGCCGCCAGCGATCTCTATTCTCTTGGCGTGGTGATGTATCAGCTCTTTACCGGGAAGAAGCCGGAGGGGAATTTTAAACTTCCTTCGGAATACAATGCCGCTCTGCCGGAGGAGCTTGATGCCGTCGTCGCCAAATGTTTGGAGGCCGATCCGAACGACCGGTACAAATCGGCCGATGAGGTCAAGAATCATCTTCTCAATCTTCTCCAAGGGTCCCATATCAGCGATACCCAGAAGGAGCGGGCCCTCGAGAGCGTCTCGAAAACGGAGAATCGTTTTGTCCTGCTCGATGTGATCAAGGAGACCGAATACGGCGGCGTCTATCTGTTTCAAGATAAAAAAGATGAGCAGCGCATGGTGGTCAAGAAGTGCCGGAGCGGTCGGGAGCTCCTTTTGTATAAAAAGCTCATGACCACGTTGAAACATCCGAACATCGTCCATATTTACGGCATTTCGGAAGAACGAGGGACCTTGAACATCGTGATGGAATATGTGAGCGGAGGGAATCTCAAGGAGCGGTTCGTCCAAAAACATCCCTGGCAGGAGACGATTCAGCTCATCCGGATGGTATGTGAAGCCCTGCGCTTTGCCCATCAACATCATGTCATTCATGGGAATCTTCGGCCGAGCAATGTTCTGATCGACGAGTCGGGCGGGGTCAAGCTGTCCGACTTCGGGTTGGAGGAGCATTATCCCGGTGCGGGAGAGGTCAACTGGTACAGTCCTCCCGGCGAAAAGAGATCGGTGCAAGCCGATATCTATGCGGTCGGGACGATTATTTATGAGATGATGACCGGCGCCCTTCCCGTTTGGAAGGACGGAAAGCCGGTCCCACACGAGGAGTTTCGGCTTCTTCCCTGGGATCTCTGGCCGATGGTTTCCAAAATGATTTCCCGCCCACGGGAAGGCCGCTACCGAAATTTTGATGAGGTGATCCGCGCGATCGACACCCTTCTCTCGGAGGCGGAAGATGCGGATAAAACCGCGACCCGGAGCGGGCGAAAACAGGGCTCCCTCGGCAGAGTCGTTCTTGCGCTGGTGATCGGTCTTTGCGTTCTCTTCGCCGGCGTCTATCTGGGTTGGAAGTTCGACCCCGCCCTGAAGGCCTCTATCGAAGATCTCCTTCGCTCATTTCGTCCATAAAAGAAATTCGAGCACGCCGATTCTCTAGTCCAACCTTTTTGATTCCTCATTCCCATTCCTAATCGTCCTACGCCGCCTTTTTCTGCGCCGCCTGCCCGATAAAATCGAGCAGCTCGCGATTGACTCTCTCCGCATGCGTCCAGTGGA
>SCUR01000212.1 GCA_004297235.1 Candidatus Manganitrophaceae bacterium
TCCGGTTGAAAAATCAAAAGTCAATCAAGAGTCATTCAAGCCGTCCGGACGATGATCGTGTTCGGTGAAGTCTTTATCGAGCGCGAGGCCGCGATCATGAAGATCGCCTTGACAATCAAATGGGGTTCCATTAGCATCTCGGCAATGCAGGAGAAGAGAGCGTCACAACGAATCGGTTTTAATCCGAAGATTGCACTGATTCAAGAAGGAGGGGGTGCGATTGAAGTCCTTCGTCCCAACATCGGTTGGGGAGGGCTGGGTGGTTATACCCGAGATCCGGTTGAAGCGGGGAAGGGGGTCTCCATTGAAGTTTTCTTCGAACAGCGCTCCGGGGAGACGATTTCCGAAAAGCTCTCAGGAAAGATTGTGTGGACCCGCCGGGATGGAAATTTTAATGCGTTCGGGGTTTCATTCGAGGTGAATCGCGCGTCTCATCCCCGACTGCTTTCTTATCTTCAATACATCGACCAAAATGATTAAGTCTGGTCGTGCGCCTGTTCGACCCAGAGGTCGGTCTGGCGTTGAGAGGCATGTTCAATGTAATCGGAGAACTCTTCTTTATCTTTATCCGCCGCGAGAAATTGTTTGTAATGAAGGCGGGCTTCTGCTTTCCTCCCGAGCTTATCGAAAATCAGGCCCAGATAATAGTGAGCAATGAATATCTCGGGATTGAGGTCAAGCGCTTTCTCCCAGGCTTGAACGGAAGCGAAGGGCCGGCCGGCCATGTAATAGGCAGACCCCAGGTTCAGGTGGGTCTCGCTCCACTCCGGGTATTGACGAAGGACCTCTTCATATTCCCGAACCGATTCTGACCAATTCCCCAAATGAAAATAGGCGGAGGCAAGGTTGTTTCTTGCTTCGCCGAACTGGGGACGGATCTGAAGGGCAATCTGGTATTCCTCGACCGCCATTGGGTAATTCTCTTCCTGTGCCCAAAACCAACCCTTTGAAAAGTGACCATAGGCGGAGTCGGGCGCCAGATCGATAATTTTCTCAAGGTTTGATTTGTTCTTCTCGAAGTCGTCGCTCTGAAGGGATTCCTGGAAAAGCGCCTCGACCTCGGGGATCTCCGTCGCCCCGACCGGTGAGATGGGGATAAAAATGAAAAGCGCCCACCCCAACCATAATCCATGTTGTAAGTAGTATTTCATTGTTGTTCCCCTTTTCTCGATCGAACCTTCGGTCTGGATGAGAGAGAGGACCGATCGATTTAATCGATATTTATTTCTTATAAATATCCCTAACAAGTTCCTACAATCAACCATAACAAAATTCGGTGTCCTGTCAAGCAAGGGAAATCGGGATCACTGGAATAGGCAGTAATATCAGTAGTTTGTGTCTGAAGTGAGGACGGATAAGCGGAATGGGAAGAAGGGAGGCATCGAGAAATGGATCCCAATAAGGGATACTGATCTAACGGTCGTGGCAGACCAGGCAAAGTGATGAGGAGGGGACGCGCAGGAAGGGACGAATTTTTTCGCTGTGGGGGTTGTGGCAGCTGTCGCATTCGACCCGGCCGGAGGTGGTGCGGACCAGGTTCGATAAAACCTCCGGTGAGGAGACCTTTTCTTTCGGTAGGTCGAGATAGGACGAGGTTCCCGCTTCCGGTAGAACGTACCCTTCCGGACGGAGATCGGGGATGGGCCAATAACGGGCATAGGTCACCGACGGATTTTCGGGGACGAACAGGCCGTTCGGTTTTCTCGGATAGGTCACCGAGATCGGATGATCGACGCGGCTCAGCGGCGGGGCTTCTCGTCGGGTGAGGCCTCCTTCCCAGGAGGCGTTGGCCTCCGCGCCGATTCGGGCGGTATCGACGTTGATTCCATGCATGTCTTTGGCCAGAGCGCCGTCGTGACAGGCCAGACAGGTCAGCGAAGAGCCGGTCGGCTGATTATAGGGATGGCTCCTCGGCGAGACGGCGGACGTCAGCCGGTACGGCGTTTCCTCGCGGCTGCTCCAGAGCGGAGGATTCGGCATTTTCTGCGAGGATGTTTCCGCTTCTGTAGATTCCGTTTTTGAGGGCGATGCAAATCCAGGGATCGGATGAATATGGCAGATCGTACAAGAGGTGGAAGGGGGAAGGGAGGGGAGGGCCAAGTTATGCCGCGAGCGGATCACCTCATCGATCGGAGAGGCATTTAATGCGGTGAGCCCTGCGAAGAGGGTGAGAAAAAGAAGAGCGAGTATCGTTCTCGGGTTCTTCATCTCAAGCGGTCCTCATTTTGACAAGCCGATTTTCTTTTGAACGATGTCGGCCAAATGGTCGGCCATGTGGGTGATGGCCGTCTGGTCTTCCCCTTCAATCATGATTCGGAGCAGCGGTTCCGTCCCGGAATATCGAATGAGGATTCGGCCGTTATCTCTGAGCTTCTCTTCGCAATCGGCGATCGCTTTCTGAAGTTCCGGCATCTCCGAGATCTCCTGCTTTTTTTGGACCCGGACATTTTTGAGCACCTGAGGCAGGGCGGTCATGCAGGCGGCCAGCTCGGAGGTCTTCTTCCCTGTTCTCTTCATCAGAGAGAGGAGTTGCAGCGCCGTAATCAGGCCGTCTCCGGTGGTGTTATAGTCGAGAAAAATAACATGCCCCGATTGCTCGCCGCCGAGATTATATCCGTCTTTCATCATCCGTTCCAATACATATCGATCGCCGACGGGGGTTCGAACCACCTGGATCCCTCTCGACCGGAGGGCCAGATCCATTCCCATATTGCTCATGAGGGTGGAGACCAACGTTTCCCCCTTTAACCCCTTCTCTTGATGGAGGGCCAGGGCGAAGGCGACCAAGAGCGCATCCCCGTCGACCACCTTTCCCCTCTCATCGACGATGACGGCCCGATCGGCATCCCCGTCATGCGCAATGCCGACATCGGCTTGGGTTTCGATCACCTTCTTCTGGAGCTCCTCGGGATAGAGCGCGCCGCAATTCAGATTGATGTTCGTTCCGGTGGGGCTGTCGCTTAAAACGATCACCTCCGCCCCCAACTCCCGCAGCACCATCGGCGCGACTTTATAGGCCGCTCCGTTCGCGCAATCGACAACGATTTTCATCCCCTGGAAGTCGAGCCCTTTCGGAAGGGAGTTCTTTACGAATTCGATGTATCTCCCCTCGACATCATCGATTCGAAAGACCTTGCCGATTTCCGCCGCCGTCGGCCGGATGTCGTCGATCTCGCCGGAGAAGATCAGCGATTCGATCTGATGTTCCATTTCATCGGGGAGCTTCAAACCGTCGCGGGAAAAGAACTTGATGCCGTTGTCCTCGAAGGGATTGTGGGAGGCGGAGATCATCACCCCCGCGTCGACCCGAAGGCTTCGCGCGAGGAAGGCGACGGCCGGGGTGGGAAGCGGGCCGAGCAGGAGGACGTCAACCCCCATCGAGCAGATGCCCGAGGTGAGGGCCGACTCCAGCAGATATCCTGAAAGACGGGTATCCTTGCCGATCACGATTCGGTGGCGTCCGGCCTTATTTTTGAAGATGTGCGCAGCGGCCCGGCCCAGCTTCATCGCCATCTCACCCGTCATCGGTTCGATGTTGGCGATTCCGCGGACGCCGTCTGTCCCGAACAGCTTTCGCATCGTTGCCCCTGCCAAGCTATTTCTGCGAGGGGGGGGCGCTCATCGGATGTTCGCCGGCTCCCCCCATGGACGGATCGGACGCTGCTGAAATTTTTTGGAGGCGATCTTTGTTTACTTTGACCTTCGCTTTGTCTTTGAGCTGATCGATCTCATTGTTGATCATCGTTCCCCGGAGAGCTTGGAGCTGGGGAGGAGCGAGCTCTTCAAAATTTTTCGCATCTTTCGTCTCCAGGACTTTGATGATATGGAACCCAAAAGGGCTCTGAACCGGTTTGCTGATCTCATTGACCTTCATCGAAAAGGCGGCATCGGCAAAGGACTTGACCATACGGTCTTTGGTGAAAAAGCCGAGATCTCCGCCGCGGGGAGCGCTTCCGGGATCGGTCGATTTTTCTTTGGCCAGGGCGGCGAAGTCGCCCCCTTGATCCAGCTTTTTCTTGATTTCCTTTGCTTCGTCTTCGGTCTTGACCAAGATGTGGCTGGCGTGGACTTCTTTAAAATCGACCTTGTTTTTGTCGTAATATTTTTTCATCTCGGCGTCGGTCAGCTTTTCGGTGGCGATCTGGTTGACCACTTCGCTGATCAGCACTTCTTTGGTCAGGTCATCGATCCGCTCTTTCACTTCCTTCTTCTTATCGAGGCCTAAGCGCTTTCCTTCCTGGCTTAAGACTTCGCGCGAGATGAGAATGTCGAGGAGCTCTTCCTTCCCTTCCGGAGAGTCGAAGTTCCCTTGTCCCTCCCGGGTCAGCCGCTCCATCCGTTTCTGAAATTCGCCCGAGGTGATGGGGGTTCCGTTGACATTGGCCACTTCTTCTTCCGCTGCGTTGGCCGCTGAGAGCAGCCCCCCCTGAGGGGCGAGGCCCAAGACGAGGGAGAAGACAACGGCGATTGTTCTTTTTGAAATCATCTAATAAACCTCCGGGTGATAAAATATTTTTGCCCATTGTACCCGTTTATCGGAAAAAGATCAACGGCCATTCATCTCCGGTTGCGCGTGCAGCCGATCCGGTTCAGTGGTTTGTTCTTGTTTTGATTCTTTTAGGTTGTTAGAATAACCCCCCTCCGGGAGATCACTTCCTCGAATATTGAGGAGCGCGCCTTGTCGGGATCAACTGCCGGTCCCTTTTGGATTCGATCAAAACCATGAGCACCCCCTCTTTTATTGAAGTCGCCCTGGCCGAAGCCGATGGGACATATCATTATCGCCTTCCATC
>SCUR01000213.1 GCA_004297235.1 Candidatus Manganitrophaceae bacterium
TGAAAAGCCCGCTTCGGGAGGGAATCATTCTCGCGGCGGCGATCCTCTCCTACCTCACCGCCTCCCGGGAGGCGTATCAGGGGAACCAGTTTGACTTCGCTCCCATCCGGGAGGTGGCGATCCTCTTCTTCGGTATCTTCGTGACGATGATACCGGCGCTGCATTGGCTCTCGGTGAATGCCGACCGGTTGGGCCTCTCTCACCCGGGCGACTTTTTCTGGGGGAGCGGAATGCTCTCTTCGGTTCTCGACAACGCGCCGACCTATTTAAACTTTTATACGGTGATTCTCGGCCGGGATCCGGCCCATTCGATCGATTCGGTCCTCGCCTCCAGCGGCCTCTTTATTCAGGCGATCTCAGCCGGATCGGTCTTTTTCGGCGCGAACACTTACATAGGCAATGGGCCCAATTTCATGGTAAAATCGGTCGCGGAACAGGCCGGCATGAAGACGCCGAGCTTTATGGGATATATCATCCGCTACGCCATTCCCATTTTGTTTCCCCTTTATCTTGCGATTTGGTTTCTCTTCTTCCGGGGCGCATCATGAAGGAAGAGCCGATGTGGATCGACCGCCTCGATCCGCGCGTCACAGGAGGAACGATGAAAGAGCCCCCCTCCAATATCTTGAATAACCTGCGCTCCCTCTTCGAGGAGAAGCAGAAAGAGATCCGCGCCTTTCATGATCAGGGGGGAACCGGCCTTCGCGTCGTCGAGGCCCTCTCCGATCTGGCGGACCATCTCTTGCTGAGGGGATTTCAGTCGATCAATCCGACGCTGGTCCAGGAGTGGGGAGGCGCCATGGTCGCCATCGGCGGCTACGGCCGCCGGGAGCTCTCGCCCGCTTCGGACATCGATCTGATGTTCCTCTTTCCGCAAGGCCGCGCCAAGCAGGCCGAAACCCTCGCCTCGGAGCTGCTCCCCTTTTTCTGGGATCTCGGATACAAAATCGGCCACAGCCTCCGGAGCGTGGAAGAGTGCATCGCCGCCGCAAAACAGGACCCCCTCATCGCTACCTCGCTTCTCGAATCGCGGCTCCTCACCGGCGATCGCACCCTCTTTCAGCAGTTTCATGAGGCGTTCTTCTCCAAAGTCGTCGGGAAAAACCTAAAAGATTTTTTGGTCCAGCTCAATGAGGGGAGAGCGGAAGGGCGCAAGGAGTTTGGCGCGACCCCTTATCTGCTGGAGCCGAACCTAAAGCAGAGCCCCGGCGGGCTTCGCGACATTCACCACCTCCGCTGGGTCGCCCTAGCCCGCTATCGGACCAACTCCCTCGCGCAGCTTTTTCAATGGGGACTCCTCTCCAATGCGGAATATTCAAGCCTTACGACCGCCCTCGATTTTCTCTGGCGCATCCGCAACCAGCTCCACTTCAAGGCGGGGAAGGCCTCCGATCATCTGACGATGGAGCTGCAGGAAGAGCTCGCCCCCTTCTTTCATTTCGAAAACCGGCGCGAGCTGATGCGCCAATACTATATCCTGACCGGGTGGGTCATCGAGATCTCGGACCGATTCATCCGCGACGCCTTTCCGACCAGCCGATGGCAAAAGTGGCGGCGGGCGTTGCAGACCCGCCAAATCGCCCCCGGATTTCAGCTCGCCTCCGGGGAGATCGTCCCGCAGGCGACGAACCTTCATCAGTTCTTCTCGGAGGATGAGACGCTCCTTCGGATTTTCCTCCTTGCGAAGGAGCACGCCGCCCGCATCCCCGGGCCGGTTCTCGAAGTCCTTCACCAGGTGGCCGATCAGGGACGCGATCGACCGATCTCCCCCGGAGCGGCCGCGCTCTTCCGAGAGATCCTCTCGAAACCGGGGCGCATCGCCGACACCCTTCGGATCATGCACCGAACCCACGTTCTCTGGCGGATCATTCCGGAGTTCGCGCGGGTCCATCGGCTGGTGCAGGAGAGCCGGTCTCACTTTTTCACCGTCGACGAACATAGCTTCCGGGCCGTGGAGGAGGCGGAACGCCTGGCGGCCGAGCCGGGCCCGATCGGGAAGATCTATGCGGGGATTCAAAGGAAAGATCTTCTTCACCTCGGACTGCTCCTGCACGATGTGGGAAAAGGACGCGAGGAAGACCACAGCGCGGTCGGAGCGATCCTCGCCGAAGCGGTCGGCGTTCAGTTGGGCTATTCCGACGAAGAGCGCGCGCTCCTGGTTTTCCTCGTCCGCCGGCATCTGATTCTCTCCGAGGTGGCGCTCTACCGGGATTTTTCGAATGAGCCGATTCTCCTTCAATTCGCCAGCGAGGTCGCGCGGCCCGAGACCCTCAAGAAGCTCTTCATCCTCACCTGTGCCGATATCCGCGCCGTCGGCCCCGGCACCTGGACCAGCTGGAAGGGAGAGCTCCTTTTGAAGCTCTACAGCGAGACCCTTTCGATCTTGGCGGGAGAGGAGGCCGATCCGGAAGAGCGGCAGGTGGAGATGATTCTCGCGCGCCTCCGCCAAGCGGCGAAGGGGAAATATCCGGAGGTCTGGCTGGAAGAGACCCTCCAGGCGTTGATTCCGCGCTATTTGCTGGCGACCCCTTTCGAGAAGGTGCTGGCCGATGTATCGGCCCTCTTCCACCTGCTGATCGATCCGATTCATGTGGAAGCCCGTTATCTGCCCGATTCCGGAGCGACGGAGTATACCCTCTGTACCTATGATCAGATCACGCCGGGTCTCTTCTCGAAGATGACCGGCGTCTTGGCCGCCAAGGGGCTTCAGATCATGGGGGCCCAGGTCTTCACCCAATCGAACGGCATGGTCGTCGACACCTTCCGGGTGATCGACCCCGATTACACCGGGCCGGTCCCGCCCGATCGAATTGAGACCCTCTCGAAAGAGATCCGAAGTGTCTTGATCGGGAAAGAGACAATCGAGAAGCTCTTCGCCCGCGGGCAGCGCTTCCGGCTCCAAAAAGAGTTCCGCCCGTCCGTGCCGGTGCGGGTCGAGCTCGACAACGACAGCTCCCATCGATTCACGATCATCGACATCTTCGCCCCCGACCGGCGCGGGCTCCTCTATACGATCGCCAAGACGATCTTCGATCTGGGCCTCTCGGTCCACTCGGCCAAGATCGCCACCCGGCTCGATCAGATCGTCGACGTTTTCTACGTACAGGGTCCCGCGGCAGAAAAAATCACCGATCCGGAGATGATCCGCAAAGTAAAAGAACGGCTTACGCACGAAATCGAACAGGTCTTCTCATTGGCCGAAGGGAAATAAACTCACCCCCCATCACAGGAGGAACAATGGCAACAAATAGACACCCGCAAAGGACGTTGAAAGGACTTCTGGTTTTTCTGTTTTTAATCATGCTCGTCGGATTCAATCTTTCAATCTCCTCTGCCCAGGAGGCTCCCGCGGCTCCCCCTCCTGCCGCTGCCCCAGAGGCGGCGGCCCCTCCGAAAATCGACACCGGCGATACCGCCTGGATGCTCGCCTCTTCCGCCCTCGTCTTGTTGATGACCCCCGGATTGGCCCTCTTCTATGGCGGGATGGTGCGGACGAAAAACGTACTCGGCACGATCATGCAGAGCTTCATCATGATCTGCCTTATCAGCATCCAGTGGGTCCTCTGGGGTTATACGCTCTCGTTCGGGCCGGACCAGGGGGGAATGATCGGAAGTCTCGCTTGGCTCGGTTTAAACGGGGTGGGGCTCGACCCGAATCCGGACTACGCCGCCACCATCCCGCATCAAGCCTTTATGATCTTCCAGGCGATGTTCGCCATCATCACCCCGGCGCTGATCACCGGCGCCTTCGCCGAGCGGATGAAGTTCTCCACCTTCCTCGTCTTCTCACTGTTGTGGGCCACCCTCGTTTATGATCCACTGGCGCACTGGGTCTGGGGGGTCGGCGGGTGGATGAGAAATTTAGGCGCGCTCGATTTCGCCGGAGGAACGGTCGTTCACATCAGCTCCGGGATCTCCGCCCTGGCCTGCGCGCTCTATATGGGAAAGCGGACCGGCTATGGCAAAGAGCCGATGCCGCCGCACAATCTTCCGATGACGGCGCTCGGCGCCGGAATTCTCTGGTTCGGCTGGTTCGGTTTCAACGCCGGCAGCGCGGTCGCCTCCGGCGCGTTGGCGACCTCCGCCTTCGTCGTGACCAACACCGCCGCGGCCGCCGCCGCGCTCACCTGGATGATTGTGGAGTGGAGCCATCGCGGAAAGCCGACCGTCCTCGGCGCGGTCAGCGGCGCGGTGGCCGGTCTGGTCGCCATCACCCCCGCCTCCGGCTTCGTCGGCCCGATCTCGGCGATCCTGATCGGCATCGGTGGGGGAGTCGTCTGCTATTTCGGCGCGGTGATCCTCAAGAACATGGTCGGCTATGATGACTCGCTCGATGCTTTTGGCGTCCACGGGCTCGGCGGAACGTTCGGCGCGTTGGCCACCGGGCTCTTCGCCACCAAGGCGATCAACTCGGCCGGCGCGGACGGCCTCTTCTTCGGAAATCCGAAGCAGCTCCTCATCCAGGCGATCACGGTGGTTGCCACCTGGGTCTTCGCTTTTGTGATGACGATGATTCTATTGAAGCTCCTCGACGCCACCATGGGACTGCGCGTCTCGAAAGAGAAAGAGATCACCGGGCTCGATATGTCGGAGCATGGAGAAAGCGGCTACAATCTCTGATCTTTTTCGATTATAATAAAGTACCCTTAGCGGAAGGAGACGTGGCGATGAAGAAGATCGAGGCAATTATCAAACCGTTCAAGCTGGAAGAGGTGAAAAAGGCCCTCAATGACGTGGGGATTGTCGGGATGACGGTGACCGAAGTCAAGGGGTACGGAAGGCAGAAGGGACACAAGGAGCTCTATCGCGGCGCGGAATATACGGTGGAATTCGTCCCGAAGCTGAAGATCGAGATCGCCTTAGCGGATAACGACGTAGACAAAGCGGTGGCGACGATCCTCGCCTCCGCCAAAACCGGAAGCATCGGCGACGGCAAGATTTTCGTCACCGATCTGGAAGGGGCCGTCCGGATCCGGACCGGCGAGAGTGGAGAAGGAGCCCTCTAGATTGCGGATTTTGGAATGCGGATTGCGGATTGAAAAACGGCTTTACCTCATTATTTTTCAATCCGTAATCCGAAATCCGTACTCCGAAATATCTCCACCTCGACTCCTCCCTGGATCTCTTCGCGGGGCGGAAGGCATTTCCTTACCCGGACCGTAACGGAGGCGATTCGTCGGTCCTGCAAAACTTTGGCGGCGACCCGTTCGGCAAGCGTTTCGATGAGAAGGACGCGGCTCTCCCTCCCGATCTTCACGATCTCGCCGCAGAGTCGGTCGTAGTCGACGGTCTCCTCCAGGCGATCGGAGCCGGCGGCCTTTTTCAGATCGACCTCCATCTCGACATCGATTGAAAGGCGCTGGCCGATCGTCCGCTCTTCTTCCGTCACACCACAATGGCCGTGGAATTCAATCTCGTAAATCGACAGCCTGTCCATGCGGCTCCGTTGGAATGTTTTCTAATCGACAGGGATCTGGGCAAGGCGGGTGAGGATTTTCCCCTCGATAAGGTGCTCGCGGACCAACCGGCCGACCTCTTTCTCTTCCATGTGGCCGTACCAGGTCCCTTCCGGATAGATCACCAGGTTCGGTCCATTGCCGCACTGCCCCAGGCAACGGCAGAGGGTGACGCGAACATTCTTCCGAAGGTTTTGCTCCTCGATATTTTTTTGAAGGGCCTGCAGCGTCTCTTCCGCCCCCTGCTGGCTGCAGGTGGGTCCGGTGCAGACAAAAAGATGATGAAACACGTCGACTCCTTAATCTTGCCCGGTTTATACCATACCGCCCGGTAAATGTAAACGACCGGCGTCTTCGCCCGGAATGGCCGGTGTTGCCGCTTTACGACGGCCCAATATCTTTGAAGTCTTTGATCTGTTCCTTCATAAATTTTTTCAATTTTTTGATCAGATTCTCTTCGAGCTGCCGGACCCGCTCTTTGGAGATCTTATATTTCTGCCCAAAGACCTCCAACGTTTTAGGGGTCTCGGATAAGATTCGGTCGGTGAGGATCTCCAGCTCGCGGGGCTTCAACGTTTTTGAAAATTCCTTGAGCTTTTCCTGAAAAAGCTCCTGAAGCTCATCCTTTTCTAAACGTTCGTCGGCCCCTTCTTGGTTTGAAGGAATGAAATGGCCGAGCGGCTCATCCGATTCGGGGCCGGCCGGCTCATCCAGAGAAGCCTCCCAGCCTCCCAATCGCTGCTGCATCTCCACCACTTCTTTCTCTTTCACATCGAGGCGCTCCGCGAGAAGCTTGGGGCCGGCCTCGTACCCCATCTTCTCCAGGCGCTCCCGCTCCTTTGAAAGCCGGAAAAAAAGCTTTCGTTGCGCTTCGGTCGTCCCGATCTTCACCAATCGCCAGTTGTTCAGAATGTATTTGAGAATATAGGCGCGGATCCACCAGGCGGCATAGGTCGATACCCGAATATCTTTATAAGGGTCGAATTTCTTAATCGCCTGCATCAGCCCGATATTCCCTTCTTGGATCAAGTCCATCGAAGGGAAGGGAAGATTTTTATACTCCATGGCAATGGAGGCGGCCAGCCGGAGGTGGGAGAGAACCAATTGCGTCACCGCCTGAAGATCCCCCTCTTCTTTGAATTTGACGGCGAGCCGCTTTTCCTCCTCTCGGCTCAGGAAGGGATATCTTCGGATCTCCGCTAAATATCGATGCAGGGGGTCGGAGACGGTCAGCCCCTGCTCCTCCGGCTCGCCATCGACCTGCGGCACTATGTTTTCGACATCGAATTCTTCCATGGTCCTTTCGATCATCAACTGGATTGAAAAAAAAGTATAACAAAAAAAGAGGGGATAAAACAGAGGCGATCCCCCTTGACCTTCTCCCAAGAGGAATTATTTTTTGAGCAGCGTGATTGGGAACAGGGCCTTGACTTTCATCCGTTTGGGATTATTTAAAAAACAAATCACTTCCGCCGCCTAAGCGCGGCCATTTAAAAGGAGGAAAATATGGCGATCGTAAAATGGGAACCGTTGAGAGATTTTGTCGCGTTGCAGGACCGGATGAATCAATTTTTATCGGATACGTTCAACAACGTCGAAACCGAGAACGGCCGTCTGGTGCAAGATTGGGTGCCGGCGGTCGACATCTTCGAAGATGCCGATGCGATTCAACTCTACGCGGAGCTTCCCGGCATGGAGATGAAAGAGATTGCGGTGAAGGTGGCGAACAACACCCTGGAGATTAAAGGGGAAAAGAAGATCGAGAAGCAGGAGAAGAAAGAGAACTATCATCGCGTCGAGCGGGTTTACGGACGGTTTGCGCGTTCCTTCCGGCTTCCGGCCACCGTCGATCAGGAAAAAATTCAGGCGAAATACGATCGAGGGATTTTAACCCTCACCCTTCCGAAACGGGAGGAGACCAAGCCGAGAAACATCACGGTTCAGGTACAGTAAGAAAAAAAGCTCTCCCCGTCCTGCGCGTCCGGACGGGGAGAGCTCATTCGCGTGGCAACGATCAAGACTCGGTTCACCTTTTAAGATTTTGAGTCGTGGCATTCCAGCCGGATCTATTTTTTTTCGATCTCGGCGATCATTTTTCGAATTGCTTCGGCATCAGGCAGGTCGCTCTTCAGCGCAATCGCTTTTTTCAGCTCGGGCAACGCCTCTTTCTTCATCCCCCGTTTGTAATAGGCCGTTCCAAGATGGGCCAGGACCTCCGGCTGATCCCCTCCTAAACTTTTCGCCTTCTTCAACGCCTGGACCGCTTCGTCATAATTTCCCTTCGAGAGATAAATCCAGCCGAGGGTGTCATAGGCATCGGGGTATTGGGGGTTGAGCGAGATCGCTTTTTTTGCAAGCCGCGTCGCTTCGTCCAGATCTTTTCCTTCTTGGGTGAGAAGATAGGCGACATTGTTATACGCCATCGGAAAATCGGGGGCCGCCGTGATCGCCCCCCGAAAGGCGGCAAGCGCCTTCTGCGGCTGATTCAACTGCATGTAGATCGTCCCCAGGCGAAGGTGGGCTTCAAGGTATTTCGGGTCTTGCGCGAGGACCGCCTGATAGAACTCGATCGCCTTTTGAGGTTCCCCTTTCAGCGAGTAGAGATCCCCCTTATTTTTGGTCGCGAAGATATATTTTGGATTCAGCCTGAGCGCTTCATCGAACGCGTGCAGCGCTTTCTCATAGTCCTTGTGACTGAGGTAGGCTTCGCCCAACGCGTTCGACGCATCCGGATTTTTGGGATCGCGCTCCTTCCATTTTTTGAGCGTCTCGATTCCCTGATCATACGCCCCGGTCGCGATCGACACTTCGGCCAAGCCCCGATAGGCGGTGAAGAGGGTCGGCGATGTTTCGATTACCGATTTGTACTCCCGGATCGCAAGCTCGGGCTTATTTTCCGAGCGGTAGAGGGTCGCCAGGTACATCCGGGGCGTCGTAAACCGGGGGTTTAGCGCGATGGCCTCTTGGAAAGCGGCTTTAGCCTCAGCCGGCTTCTTTTGATAGAGACGGACAAGCCCCATCATATTGTGCGCTTCCGGCGCCTTGGGGTTGATGGACAACGCCTCTTGGACCGCCTTTTCCCCCTCTGCGACTTTATTTCGCCTCAGCGCGATCTCAGCCCGCCCCAGGAACGCGTAGACATGCTTGGGATTGGATCGAATGATTTCCTGAAAAGCCTGATCGGCCTGATCGATCTGCCCCTTGATGAGAAGGGCCATCGCGTTCTGAAAGGCACGATCGTCCGGACGCTCTGAAAGACTCAGACCCGAATCGATCTGGAGAGCCGTCGCGATCGTGGCGGCACCGAGAATCACGATGGATAGGATCGAAGAGAAGAGCGCGCGCCGTAACCGATTTCCCATTACGCTTACCTCCTTATTGCCTCCAAACATACCTCAAAAAAAACATTTGTAAAGAAAAAAAGCACCCGCCAGAATCGACGGGTGCTTTTTGTTGGATCAAAAAAACGGCTAGGCCATCTTCCGTCTAAAGAACCAGAACGCCGACAAACCGCTTCCGATGAGCAACATGCTGCTCGGCTCGGGAACGCTGGCGGAAGGAGGTTCGACGGGAGGAGGCTCATTAAAACCGGCCGCGCCGCTGACGTAGAAAGCGGCCAAGAAGATGTTGTCATCATTCGAAGGATTGACCGTATTGACGGTGATCGTGGTATCCCCGGCGTTGACGAAGGGAACCAAGTTATACCGTTCGTGATCGGCATCATACGCCGGATTGGTCGGACTGAGCGGATCTCCGATTCCCCCGACCGTGATCAGATTGCCGTTCGATAAAGAAGGATCGGCGCTGTCATCGTTATTTCCCGCATTGGTCGTCAACTGGGTGCCGTTGACGGTAATGGTCGACGTCTGACTGCAGCAGCTGAAGCTGTCCCCGATCCGCATCTCCGCAAAGAAGGCGGGATCAGAGGGATCAAGCGGGGTAGCGAAGTTGATCGAGGTTGTGTCCCCGCCCAGAGCGGCCCCGCCATCCAAGATGGCGACGGTCGCGGTCGGAAGAGACGGCAGCGAGTAGACCACCACCAGCGCCTCTCCGTCGGTGGCATCCAAACTTTCAGTAACCGTAAAGTTGTAAATCCCACCCGGTCCGCCATTGATGATCGGCGCGACGATGGAAGTCACGTCGCTTCGCCCGGTATTGAAAAAAGTCGGCGAAACGGAAGGGATCGGATTTAAATAATTGGAAGTGAAGGTCACGGGGTTCCCGTTTAATGTCACCGTTCCCAGGGCAGAGTCGCCATACGTGGCGCTGTAGAGATAGGCCGCCACCACGGTGGCCCCCACCGGCACATCCGCGGAGATCGTCCCGGTATTCGTTGTGCTTCCGAACCCGTCGGTGGAAAGACCGTAATTCCCCGTGTAGGTTTGAAACACGGTCAAGGCCGCCCAAGCCGATGAGGTAGAGAGTATGATCGAGACGGCTACCGCTAAGAAGAGATAACCGACCCGGTTGAAGAGTTGTTTTTGAATCTGCATTCGTTTCTCCTTAAGTCGTTACTCGTCAGATCAATAAATGTATTCCTTCCCGTAAGGAAGCAAACGTATTCAAAGCAACGTTCGTGCCTGCAAGAAATTCGATCGAGAAGATCCCCGAAAGTCATTAAAATATAAGCAGTTTTTTTGGTATATCCCGGCTTAGGTTATTTGCAGTGAAGAAAGTCTGTCATTATTTCCGTCGATAATGGGGTGTTTATACCCGGCAAGAGTGGAGAAGGAAGGAGTGAAAAAAGAGTTTATTGCTGTCTTATCGAAGGGTTCGATTGAATTTCTTGACTGACAAGTTTTTCGTCGCCCCCTACTCTCAGTTTCGAAACGCGTTTCTTCTATAGTAAAGATAGGCCATAAAGCCGAGAAGGATCATGATGAAGATGGTCCGAATCCGATGGGGGGGAGGGAGAACGATCCGGCTGACGGTCGCGCTGGCGAGTCCGTATAGAGAATAAAACATGAACAGCGGATAGGCCCACCGCCGGCCGAGGATGGCGCCGTAGCCCGAAGCAAAATGAAGGACCGGAGAGAGGAATTTAAAAAACCAACCGGCCGGCCCCGTGAGCTTCATCCCAAAGACGGGAAGCCCATACTCCGGGTTGGCAATGATGATGTAGGTATCCATGACGCCGGAGAGGATCATCAATACCCCGAAAAAGATAATGTCGGCCGGAACGGGTTGACGGGCCGGAGCGGTTTCTTGCGAGAGCGAGGTCGCCATGATGTCCCCCCCTACAAAGTCGGCATAAACGGGCGAATCTGACACGATTCTAGCATAATCGCCCAGGGCAAGAACCACAAAAATCGTGACCTCCGATGCTGGGTCCTCCAGATTCGTTTTCACTGAACCCTTCTGTAAAACATCCTCCCGCCATTGATCTGATGGAGCATTTGAACATATTTCATTAAATATAATTTCAAAATTTATCCCATTTACTTTTAGGATATGCTATCTTTACAAAACTTCTAATGAAGATTAGTATATTCCAAACGGTAGAGCGGACGCCGGCGACACTCCGAAATTGATGACTCAATAAAAGGAATTCCTTCATCATTGATAGAGTAAGCTCAGAATCCAGAGGAGGTGAAAATGGCAAAAGAAAAAGCCTCGGAAAAGACCCCATCCTGGCAAGACCGAGAACTGCCCCGGACCTTTGAAGAGAAAGCGTATCGGCTCCAGCAATCGTTTATCAATTGGGTCGACGGAAATGAGGGCCTTCGCCTTCGTGAGGACGGAGATTGGATCACCACCCGGATCGTAGAATTGCTCCTTCTGGAAAAGGCGGCCGAATGCAGCAGCCGAAGGCGGGTCGAGTCGATGCGGCTGGTCACGGCCGATATGATGGCGAAGATTGTCGAGGACCCGGCGACGTTGAAAGAGATCGAAGGCAAAATCGACGAGCTCTTCAAAGAGC
>SCUR01000214.1 GCA_004297235.1 Candidatus Manganitrophaceae bacterium
TTTATGGCGGCAGCCGCCTCGGCCTTCGGATCGTAAGGGGGCTTTTTCTTCTCTTCGTGGAGGCCGGCTCCCTCCGGACTTCCGGACCGGACGGAGGGAGGATCCGCTCTCGCTTCGGAACCGCGGGCTCCAAGGGAAGCTCCACCCGCAGCTCGGTCCCCCGGCCTCTGCCGGAGAGGATCTGAAAACTCCCCCCCATCAAATCGACCCGCTCTTGAATCCCAACTAATCCGAATCGACGGGCCCGCCGGCGGGCCAGGGTCGTTGCATCGAACCCCACCCCGTTGTCGATCACCCGGACCCGCACCTGCGCTTCAATCCGCTCCAACCAGATCGACACGTCGGTCGCGCGGGCATGCTTCGCCACATTGGTCAGCGCCTCCTGGACGATCCGATAAATCATCGTTTCCATATCGGGGGGAAGTCGGCGGTAGAGCTTCACCCGCTTCAGGTGGGTCTGGATCTTAAATTTTCTCGAGAAATCCTTGACGAGCCCGCGGAGCGTCGGGACCAGTCCGAGATCGTCGAGCTTGAGCGGCCGGAGATCGGCCACCAGCCTCCGGATCTCCTCGATCGTCTGCGCCGCAATCGCGTGGGCCTCCGCAATCTCCTCCCGCTGGCCGGTCATTTCCGGGGGGATCTGCTCCGCCAGGATCTCCAAGTGGAGCTTGAGCGCCAGCAGGCCCTGCCCCATCGCGTCGTGCAGCTCCCGCGAGATCCGCCGTCTCTCCTCCTCCTGCGTCGAGAGAACCTTCAGCGAGAGCTGCCGCAGCTCCTCTCGATGGGTTCGGTTGAGATTGTAGAGACGGACATTCTCAATCGTCAGGGCGATTTTGAGCGCAATCGAATGGACGAGTGCGATGTCCCGCGGGGTAAAAGCGCGCGGCTTCCGGGTGGCGATCGCGAGGATCCCCCGCATCGTCCCCTTATATACCAGCGGAACCCCGAGATAAGAGGACCATCCCTTCAGCCTTCCCCGCTCCGAAGGGGGAATCCTTTTCTCCGACGCCATGTCGGGAATCGCCCACGGTTTTTGGGACAGGGCAATCATCCCCTCGAGGCCTCGCGGCGAGAGCGGCTTCGGCCGTCCCGCCGGCGCAAGCGACGGTCCCCGCGAGGCCGAGAGGGTCGGGACCCAGCGTTCTGGATCGATGAGGAAAACGGTCCCGGCATCGACTCCCATCAACGAAACGGTCTTCTCGATCGCCAAATCGAGAATCGATCGCTCGTCGTGGCGCTCCGTTCCTTTGGTGGCGATTTCAGCCAGGAGACCGAACTCCCTCGCTTTGTCCCGCTCCCGCTGGCAATATCGGATATTCTCAATGCCGACGGCCGCCTGATCGGCGATGAACCGGGCGAGCTTCACCTCCGAGTCGGTGAACGGGTGCGGGACCTCGCCCGAATCGACGGAGAGAACTCCCAGCAGCTCTCCCCGGAGGAGAATCGGAACGATGAGGAGGGAGCGGATGCGGAAGGCCTTCAACAAGGCGGGAAGCCGCCGATCTTTTTGCGCCTCCTCCGCCACCACCTCTTTCCCTTCGTGGAGAAGATCGTAGAGGATCCCTCTCCGGACCGGAATGCGCACCTCCCGCTCGATCGGAACGTTCGAAGCCTTGAGCACCAGCGATTCCTTCTCTTCCGTAAGAAGGAAGAGAAGACAGCGCGGGAGCGCCAAGACCTCGGAGAGTTTCTCGACGAGGTTTTTCAGAAAGGGATCCAGCTCGGTCTCACCGGCGCTGGAGCGCCCCACCTGATAGAGGAGGTCCATCTTCCGCTGAAGCGCCGCCGCCTCAGAAATCTTTTTGCGTTCCAACGCCTGCTTCACCGACCGCTTCAACTCCTCCGGATGCGCCGGCTTTAGAAGGTAGTCGCTCGCCCCGCGCCGAAGCGCTTCGATGACGGTTTCGATGGAAGCATATCCGGTCAACAGGACCGTCGCGGGGGAGGGCTGGATCTTCTCAATCTCGGTGTGAAGATCGAGCCCCGTTCCATCGGGGAGATGGTGATCGACAATGGCGACATCATATCCCCCGCGGCGCAGCTTCTCCAGCGCTTCTTTCCCCGTTCGCGCCGAGTCGACCACGTATCCCTCCTGCCGGAGGATCTCCACCAACGTCATCGCGAGGTGCGGCTCATCATCCACAATTAAGATTCGTTCCGGCATTCGGCTGTGAGGAATCCCCCTCTTCAATTTTCCAAGTGCTGGTGAAACCAATCGATCAAGAAGCGCCGGAAAGAGTCCGCATACACCGATTGGTAAAAAGGCCCCGGCGGAGAGCAGAAAATAGACTGCGCAAAGTAGGTCATGTGCATCAGTCGAAAAACTTCAAAAAGGGGAAAGGCCTGCTCCCTCTCCATCCCGCCCTGAACCGATCCGGCCTCCCCCTCCTTCGAGCACGTTTCCAAAAAAACCGTCTGCATCCGAGACAGCAACGCCCGGCCCACGGTTCGATACCGGAAGAGAAGATCCAGGGCGCTGTAGAAGAAAGCGGCGTCATAAGCGGAGAAGCCGGTGGTGAAATTTTGAAAATCGGTGAGGTAAAGATACCGCTCTCCCACCATCAGGTTCCACGGGGCGAAATCGGAGTGTTGCAAGACGATCGGCGGGAAGGAGGATTGGCTCTCCAACCGGCCGAAAACCGCCCGTTGAATCCGCTGAATCAACGTCTCCGGGAAACCGGCCCTCCGGCAGATGCGAAGGTGGCGCAAGAGCTGCTTCTCGTATCGCAGGACAATCCCTTCCGCCGTCTCCGCCTCCCCCTTCGGGCGATCCTTAATCGGGATACGCTGGAAATGGGAGAGGAGTCGACCCGATTCGGCCATTTGCTCCAGCAGTCTCTCCCGATGCCGGCTCGAAATAAAAAAACGGGACAGGCGAAGCGGACGGAAGAGCGCCTGCTTGAGGCTGACGGAGGGACAATACTCCATGAAAAGAATCTTTTCATCCGGCCGGCAGCTGTACGGCTGCGGGACGCGGAACCGCTCCGTCGATTGAAACGCCCGCTCGGCGATCTGAATCCCCCGGAATTCGTTCCCCACCGCGGCGCCGTCGATCTGAGGATGGTGGTACTGCTTCAGAAACACGGTTCGTTGCGGTTTCTCCTCCTTCGAGAAAAAGGTGACGAGGTACTTGGACGCGTTCTCTCCTTCGACCGCGATCGGCGCCAGCTTGAACGACCATTCCGGCGAGAAGCCGAACCGCGTCCATCGGGTTTGCTGCTCGCAGCGCACCAGAGATCGGAGATCCTGAAGGGAATCGGCGCCGGTCTCCCCTGTGCAAGCGAACGCGCGGCGCGCGGTTGTTTGATCCATTCATAACCCCTAAAACACGGTAGGAGGGAGGCGGAAGGGGAGAGGGGGAAACGCTTCCAGCCTTCCGCCTACCCTCTTCCGCTTCCGTCACTTTTCATTCGAAAGTTTCTTCACCAAACGCGCCGGGTTTCCCGCCACCACCGTGTAGGGAGCGACGTCGGAGGTCACCACGGCATGGGCGGCGATGATGGCCCCTTCCCCCACGGTCACCCCCTTGAGGATGGTGGCATTCGAGCAGATCCAGACATTGTCTCCGATGACGATCGGACGCCCCTCTTCCCGCGGCGCGGGCCGGTGATTTCTTCGCTCCACCGGGTCCTTCGGATGGCCGTCGTATCCGACGAGGCTGACGCGATCGGCCACCAGAACATGCCGTCCGATCTCGATCCGCGGGCCGACCGTCATCGTGACCTGATAGCCGATATAGGAATGATCGCCGATCACCAACGCCGGGGCCTCCCAGACGGTCGCACCGGCGAGCGTGGTGATGCCGTTGATCGTTACATCGGAGCCGATCCGGATATCGAGATTCCCCTCCACCCAGGGAATCCCGCCCACCAGTCGAAACCGCGGTCCCACCTCCCGGCAGATGCTCTTAAAAAGCGGCTCCCAGTAGAAGACCCGCCGCAGGTAATGCCATGCCGTTTTTCTGAACCGCCGTTCATAGTAAAGCGCCCGGTGAAGCGGACCGACCACCGGGCAGGCCACATGGCGCACGCCGATCGCAAGTTGATAGAGGCCCTTGTAGAAAACCCCTTCTCTTCTCCTGACTTTGACCGCGAACTGTTGGATGCCCATGGACCACCCCCTCTCTGTTTTTCGGGAGCCTCCCCCTCTCCGGCGGCGGAGGGACGCCGCTCGGATCACAACAATCCTTGCGGCTGAATCAGCCGATCCCCCACCGAGGAGGGATGACCGTCGGAAGAAACCGCCTCTCCCTCCACCAGCGAAGAGAGGATCTCCACCTTGTCGTCCCAGCTCTCCCGTTCCATGTTCTTGGAACGTGCAAGAGCGGGACCGGTCTCCCCTTTATTCAAAAGATCGGCGACCTGCCCGATAAATCCGGCGTGGCTCCGACCGATTCGAATATCGCCTCCCAGGCTTCTCACCTCGGGCAGATCGGAGGAGACGACCGGCAGCCCGGCCGCCAGATACTCCCGGAGCTTGAGCGGATTTGCATACAGGGTCAACCGGTTCACCACAAAGGGGAGGATCGCCACATCGAATCCCTTGCAATAGGAGGGAAGGGTCTCATAAGGACGTTTCCCCAGGAGATGGATATTTTTTAATCCGGAGATCGGCGCGAGATCGGTGGTGACCGATCCCAAAAGAACGATCGACCAATTCGGATACTGGAGCGCCATCTTCCGGATCAAGACCAGGTCGATCCAATCGGCGATCAGTCCGTGAAACCCGATGATCGGGCGGGGCAGGCCGGTCAGCTCCGAAGGAATCGACATCGCCGGATCGAGCGCCTTTCTGAAATGGTCGTAGTCGACCCCGTGCCGAACCAGATGGGTGTTGGGATTCCAGCGGCGCTTATTCTCCTGAAGCGTGCTCGCCGAGACGATCACGAGATCGGCCTTTTTCAGCAACGTTTCCTCCATCTCCTGGATGGCCGCCTGAGGGGCATCGGAGAAAGCGGAAAACTCATCGACACAGTGATAGATGATCTTGCTCTCGCCGAGCCGCCCGACCACATCGGCCGAGGAGGGAGCGAAGGTCCAGGTGATCGGCTTGGAGAAACCGAGCCGCTTGAGCTGCCTCCGGATCATCCAGGCCAGGAGCTGCTGATTCGACTTTCGAAACACCATGGAATGATAAAAAGGGATCATGACCGGCGAGAAGACATAGAGATTTTTCTCCACCTCTTTCACCCCTTGGAAAAATTGGTTCGCCTTTCTGAAGATCCGCCCGAGGTCCTTCCGATTGATCTTCGGACTTCGGTTTCCGATCGAGTTCACCCAGAGGATCCGATTCCTCAGCGCCAGCCGCTTCATGATATGCTTCTTGCTCAACGGCTCTCCGTCCCAATCGTTCGCAAAACAGATAATCTCTTTTCCCTGAAGCATAATCACCCCCAGTTAGATTTCGGATTGCGGAATGCGGATTGCGGAGTAAAACCGAAAAGAATTTATCTCTTCTAATCCGCAATCCGAAATCCGCATTCCGCAATTAAAGCACTTTCCTTGCCAACGCTTTGAGCCGCCGGGGGATCGGAATGCGAAGGGTCTTGAAAGGGGCCCTTGCGCCGACCACCATCTTTCTCCAGATCCGATAGAGCCGCTCCTTCCGCTCGAAGGAGGCCTCTTGGCGCGGCGTGAGAGATCCGTCGGGGGTGAGGCGCATCCCCTCTTTTTCGGCATAGAACTTCCCGTTTCGGAGCGCCGCCAGGAGCAACGGCGGGGTCAACTCCTCCGCCTCGATCCAGACGGCCATCTCGGCGTACTGCGTCTTCCAGTGAAAATCGGTGCCGTAGAATCCGAGGACCTCGGGCCGACGCCCCCTCACTTCTTTCAGCAAATAATAATTCCAGAGGGCCGGGGCGAGCCGGCCGTTGTACTTTGTGTTCCAGAGCTCAATGCCGTCCAGGGTTTCCTTCATCGGCGCGATCTGCGGCATCAGCGGCGGATAGGGATGGGCCAACACCGCGACCCCTCCGAGGCGATGGATCGTCTCGATCATTTTGACCGGCGCCTCCTCGCGCTGATATTTCGCAACCCCATAGCCGAGCAGATGGAGGCTCCCGGTTTCAAAACCGTAGGCAAACTCAAGGCCGGGAACGACGCAGAACCGGTCGTCGGAGAGCGCGCGGCAGCGGGCGACATACTCCTCCATCTTGTTCGAATCGAGCGCTTCGGCATGATCGCTCATGATCAAACATTGAAAGCCCTTCTTTTGAAAAAAGGCCTTCAACTCCTCCGGCGTCAGCTCCCCATCGGAATAGGTGGTGTGGAGGTGAAGCGCGGCCTTAAACCGGTTCGGCATGTTTGGCGAGCCTCCTCTTCGATCTTCGGAAATATCCGGGGACTTTCGTGAAAGCGAAATAGAGCCATTCGACCAATCCCGGCAACGGGTCTTCCCATCGGAACGTGTCATAGATCATTCCGCGTTGGTGGGACTTCAAGAACTCCAACAGCGTCCGGCCCCGCTCCGGAAAGGGAACCGGCCATCCCGGAGGGGCCCCGCGCCAGACGGCGAAGAGATGACGGCAGTCTCCGAGAAACCACCGGCAGAGAAGATCGGTTTGGTACGCCGGAAAATGCTCGAACGGTTTTCCTTCCGCCATCCGGAGCAGCAGCCAGGGAAAATCGACGCCGGCGGCGATCGCGAGCGGGAGCGAGTTCCAGAAGCGCCCGTTGATCTCCATGAGCACCGGCTCCGAACGCCCCCGGTCCCACTTAAACTCGACCATCGCCACCCCATGCCACTGCAGCCCCTTCAGGAGCGACACGGCCTGCTTCGTCAACAGCGGATCGGGAGGGATGCTCCGGCGCAAGGCGCTCCCCGAGCCGGTCGGCCGGACGTCCCGGAGCCGCTCGTGGGCGAACAAGACCCGCGGCTCTCCCTGCTCAAAGAGGGCATAGAGGCCGTACCCTTTTCCGGGGACAAACGATTGGATCAAGGGGAAGGGGATCTCTTGATGAATGCGCCGGACCTTCTCCACCAGTTCCGCCGGGCCGAAGGCATACGCCGCCCCGCCGCCCGACGTCATCCGGTCTCCCTTCCAATAGGAAGACCATCTCGGCTTGATCACGACCGGGTAGGAGATCTCCTTCGAGAGCGCCGGCAGCTCCGCCAGATCCTCCACGAGCCAGGTCTGCGGAATCGGAATCCCTTCCCGCTGCGCGAGGGCGAGGGTCTCGGCCTTGTTACAGGCTTGGAAAATCGCTTCATGCGACGGAAGCGGAAGGCGGACATACGGGAGAAAAAATTCCCGATGCGCCGAGATCGGCAGCAGGCATCCCTCGGTCATCGGAAGGAGAAAATCATACCCCCCCTGTTTCATCTCCTCCACCATCCAGGAGAGAAAGGCGCTCACGCTCTCCGCCGGAGAGGGATAGACCCGCCGCCGGCGGCAGTAGCGGGAAAATCCCCCCTTCGAGAGAAGCGACGATTCTCCGACCACGACTTCCACCCCCTTGGCTCCCAGAGAGCGGGCCACCGCCAGGGCGTGGTTCTGCGCGCCGTCGGTCACAAAAACTTTCATGACAATCCCTCCAAATTGCGGAATGCGGATTGCGAATTGCGGAATAAAACCCGAATAAAACAGAGAATCCTGTCATCCTGAGCGGAGCGAAGGACCTCCCTTTTGAAGCTTTCTTGTCTCCTATTCCGCATTCCGCAATCCGCAATCCGCAATGTTACTTGTGGGCTCAAACTGAACCTTGTCGTCCCGGCGGAACATCTTCTGCCAGCCGTCTTTCAACCCTCCGAGCCAATCGGCCGCGCCGATCACCTTGCAGCGAAAATCGAAGAGGGTGTCATGGTCGTAAACCGGGATTCGCTTGAGTCGATAAGAATTCTCCCCCACTTTATTCGACCCCCATTCCGTCGTGCAGGCAACGCGATATCCCGCCTCTCTCAACGCCTCTTCCGTCCTTTCATTCAGATCGCCATACACGGCGGAGCCGAAAGGATAGGAGAACGCGGTCATCGTCGTCTCTAATTGCGATTCCAAATCTTTCTTCGACTGCGCGACCTCGTCCCAGATCTCCCCTCGGCTCAGCCCGGCGAGGGAGCGATGCGACCGGGTATGCGACCCGATGGCATGGCCCTGCGCTCTCATTTCGAGGAGCATCGGCCGGGTCAGCGGAAGCCAATGCGCCGGATGCGCCGCCCGATCGGCCAAAGAAGCCGCATCCCACCGAAGGTGATTGAAGGGAACATCCTGCCCGATGGCGCCGGTCACCATGAAGAAGGTCGCCGGCAATCGATATCGCTGCAAGATCGGAGCAGCATGGAGATAGTTGTCTTGAAAGCCGTCGTCGAATGTGATCACGATCTTTTTCCGGGCCTTCCCCAGCCCCTTCCCCTTCAGCCACCCTTCGACCTGATCCAGCGTCACGACGTCGAGGCCGCTCTTCGCCAGAAATTTCATCTGCGCTTCGAACGAAGCGATCGGCACGTTGCAATAGGGAACCTCCCGCTCCGGCGGAAGATCGGAAACCTTGTGGTACATCAAGATCCGGACCTCTTCCCTTCTCCTGAAGAAATCGATCAGCAGATAGAAGGGGTAGAAACACCGGACCATCCACTTGATCCCCCGCTGCAATTTTCGCTTAAGAAGAGACCGCATTCGATTCCACCTTCAAGAAGGAAGTTTGAAGCATCCATCGGATCTGTTCTTTCAAAGAGAGCGCCCCGGTCGAAGGGATCGAGAGCGGACCCTGTTGAATCGTGAACCGGCCCGCGCGAAGCGCTTCCAGAAGGGCGGAGGCCGCCCGGGGCGACTCCACCGCAACGGAGAGCCGCCGGTCTTGGCTCCCTTTATGAAAATCGATTCCGGCGAAGCCGTGAAAAGCGGGCCGGGTCTCGCGAAGCTTTTCAAGCGCCCGCAGAAGGCGCAGCGGCAGACGGCTTCCCTTGTGATAGCGGCTGTTCCAAATCTCCATTCCATCGAGCGCCTCGGCGGCGGGGTAGATCAGGTTCATCGCCGCCGGGAGCGGATGGGCCCAGACCGCCACTCCGCCCGCCTCATGGATTTGATCGATCAGCGCCTCCACCGTCCGGCCCGGAAGAAGCTTCCGGACGCCGAATCCGAGGAGATGGATATTCCGGCCGACCGAGAATTCGAGTCCCGGCATCACCAAAAACTCCGGATCGGAGAGCCGGTCGCACTCCTCCAGCCAGGCCGTCGCCCGCTCCCGATCGAGCCCCTCCGCATGCTCGGTCATCGCCAGGAAGTGATAGCCCTCCCTTTTGAAAACCTCCTTGCAGCGCGCCAGCGGCCACTCGGCGTCGTGAGAGTAGCTGGAGTGGATGTGGAGCGCCCCGACCTGCCGCTCAGTGGAATGCATCACTGCTCCTTCTTGGGAGGAATGTCCGAGAAAGAAAAGAGGAGCCATCCCAGCTCATAGGGACGGCACTCGCGATCGATCGCCATCAAGGCCGGGTGATCCAAAGCGGAGATCCATCCGGTCGGTCCGACAAAGCTCGCCACTTTATTGAAATAGATCGCCTTCGCCAGCGGGGACCGCCGTTTCATCGACCGCCAGATCACCGAATGCTCTTCATCGATGAATCGAAATCCGAGCGGGTTCTCGCCGAAGAGCCATTGGAGCCCCCGAACGATCTCAAGGCGGTAGTCCCCGGTCGAGATTTCGGAAAGTCCTTTCAGGGCGAGCGGCGCCATGCCATGCTGGTGGACCGCGTAGACAGGGTAGCGGTCGACCCTTTTCCCCATAAAGGCGTTGTAGTGCCAGGCCCACTCTCCCCGCTCTCCCTGGAAGTCGCAAATCCGCTCGGCGCAGCGCTTGGCGTGCGAGAGCGCCTCCCCGTCGGAGAAATGTCTTGCATACTGCGCGAAGGCGTAAATCCCGTAGACCTGTCCGTCAAAGAAGCCGAGCCGGCTCCGCAGCGGCCGGGTCCAGCTGTTGGAAACCTGCGTGGAGAAGGCGAAGAGCGATCCCTCGGGATGGAAATTCCGCTTCAGGAGACGATAGGCCAGGTGCGCCGACGCCTCAAACCGCGTCCGCTCGGCCCCCGAGGATACTTCGGCCGCTTCAATCATCGCGATCAACAGCCAGGCGAGCTCCGTGGTCGCATACACCCCATTGCCGGCCTCTTGATAAAACGGACCGTGGGAGCGGATCGCCGCATCGATCTTGGGGTCGACTTTCTGCGTCAGGGCCGCCCCCGCCCAGAGGATCAGCGCAAGGGTTCCGATGTTGCGGGTCGTCGGCGCGGCGTCGACAGCCTGGCGGAGCATCGTCCTGAGATCGAGGGGGACGCTCCAACCGTTTGCCGCGGCGCGATGCAATCCGAGGAGGGTGATCGCCGTGTATCGAAGAGAGACCCCCTCCGGCGCCGGCCCCTCCCGGCCGTCGCGGACGGTGAAGCAAAAGAGCCCTCGGTCTTTCATCCACATCCGCTCCAACCCCTTTAAAGAAAGCCGAATCAAAGGACGGACGATCTCCTCCAGGGTCGGCGCATGGCCGGCTTTCTTCTCGGCGGCATCAGACGGAATACGAACGGCGCTTTCTTTCATGGCTCAACTCCCTTCTCAATGAACACCCCTCTTTTTTGTAAGGAGGGGCAAGGAGAGGCAAAGGGCCCTTCTACCTTGCTCCGCTTAAAAAGGGAGGGGATCGGAATCAGTTCAAAAACAAAATCTCAATAAAGAGTCGCTTGAAACAGCCTCTACCCCAACCCCTTCTGTCGAATAAAAATGCGGTGCCAATAATCGAGGATCACCAGGGTCCAGATTTCTTTGTGACGGGTGTACGGATGCGCTTCTTCCTCCGCCAACATCCGCGCGACCTTCTCCCGTTGCATCACTTCGCCGATCAGCGAGTCGCGCTCCGAAAAGAGCGCCCGCGCCGCCGGCAGCACCTCCTTGCGGAACCAGACGGCCGGGATCGGAAACCCTTTCTTGGAACGGGTCAGGATCCGCTCCGGGAGCCGCTGCGCCATCGCCTCACGGAGGAGGCGCTTCCCGACCCCGCCCGACAGTTTTCGGCGGATCGGCAGGGTCGCGGCAAACTCGACCAGCTTGTGATCGAGGAAAGGGACCCGCAGTTCTTGCGAATTCGCCATCGTCATTTTGTCGGCCTTCAGCAGAATCTGGTCGGGAAGCCAGACCTTCGTATCGAGATAGAGCATCCGGTTGAGCGGATCGAGCCCGGCGGTCTTTCGATAATACTCCTTGAAGAGGGCGGCGACCGACCGGCCCTCTCCGGGAGGAGTGCGAAGCAGATCGCGCTTTGCGCTCTCGGTAAAGACCCGGGAGACCCCCCAGTAGCGCTCCTCCAACGGGCGATCGATCCACTCGGCATATTTCCGCCAGCGGGCCGCCCGCCGCCCCGAGAGCAGCCGCGCGGCCCCCGCCAGAAGCCACGCCGGCATCCCCTTCTGAAGCTGACCGATCAGACGCATCTTATGATAGAGCCCATACCCGGCCAGGATCTCATCGGCCCCTTCCCCCGAGAGAACCACCGTCACCGATTTCTTCGCATATTGCGAGATGAAGAAAAAAGGGACGCAGGAAGGATCGGCCATCGGCTCATCGAGGTGCCAGACCATCTTGGGGATGAAGTTGTGGAACGCCTCCCCTTCCAACCGAAATTCATGATGATCGGTCCCGAAATGCTGCGCGACCTCCCGCGCATATTCGAATTCGTTCGCCTTCGGGTCGTCGTACCCGATGGAGAAGGTCTGAATGGGACGGTCCCACCCCCCCTCCTTTGCAATCTGGGTCATCTCGGCGACAATCGCACTGGAGTCCAGGCCGCCGGAAAGAAAGACGCCGAGCGGCACCTCGCTCATCAGCCGCATTTGGACCGACTCTTTCAGGAGCGCCTCGAAGCGCTCCCGCGGATCCTCTTTCTCGGTTTCTTCCTCCCGGAACTCGACATCCCAATAGCTCTGGACCTTGACCTCTCCCTCTTTAAAGAGAAGGAAATGCCCCGGCATCAGTTTGGTGATGTCCTGAAAAAGGGTCATCGGACCGGGAACGTAACGGAGCGAGAGAAAGGGATCGAGCGCCTCCCAATTCACCCCCCGGGCCACCCCCGGAACGGCCAGCAGCGCCTTCGCCTCCGAGGCAAAAAGGAGGCCCCCCTCCCGCCTCGTATAGTAGAGCGGTTTCTTCCCGAGGCGATCGCGCGCCAGGAGAAGCTGCCGTTTGGAGCGGTCCCAGATCGCAAAGGCAAACATCCCCCGGAGCCTCCGAAGACAATCGGGACCGAACTCTTCATAGGCATGGAGGATCACTTCGGTATCGGAGCGGGTGGCGAACCGATGTCCGCGATCGATCAATTCGGGCCGAAGCTCCTGGAAGTTGTAGATCTCTCCGTTGAACACGATCCAGACCGACCCATCCTCGTTGGTCATCGGCTGCCCGCCGCCGGCCCGGTCGATGATCGAAAGGCGGCGATGCCCCAATCCGACCCCCGGCTCCGTAAAGAGCCCCCCGGCATCGGGGCCGCGATGCCGGATCAGATCGGTCATCTGTTGAAGCAGGCCGCGATCGACCGCTTGTCTCGGATCCCGCTCAACCCACCCTGCAATGCCGCACATGGCCACCCCCCAGATCAGAAATTCATTGCGGAATGCGGATTGCGGAATACGGAGTAAAAAGAATCATTGCTTTGTTCTCCAATCCGAAATCCGCATTCCGCAATTTCACTGCTTTCGCCTTCTAAAAATGCAAAATAAGCCGGTCTCTGTCCCGGCTGAAATAGGTCTTTTCTCCGTTCACCCGGACCTCTTCGACGCCGTCGGCATAAAACGAAACCCGCCCCGAGAGCGCGCCGCGAACGTGCAATGTCTCTCTCCGGTAGGAAAGCTCCAAAAAGGGAATCGGCTGCGCGCTCTCAAAGAGCGGTTTTCCCTCCCACAAGCAGGACCGGCCGGAGAGGGAAAAGAGCCGCGTGATTTCACCGAAATAATCCCGCCGGAGGAAAAGACGCTCCCCTTCAAAACGGACATTGGAAAGGGAAATCCGTCTTCCGGCCGGGGCGAAGAGAAAGGTATCGGTATAGGTCTCCGTGAGAATCTCAAAAGCGCTTCCCCCCTCGATGGAAGGAAAATAGAGCGATTTAAAATCATGCCGGCGGAACGCGTCGGGCCGGTCCGGATAAAGGACCGTGGTCAACGAGATCGGGAGCGCTCCCGCACTTCGAACGACCACCTCCTTCCCCGAGGGCTGCACGCTGGCATCGACCCCCTTCAAGTGGGTCCCCAAGGCCATGAGCCAGAGGTGCGCGTCGGGGGCGGCCACATGGAAACCCTCGGCCAGACTTCCCTCGATCTTGGCTTCCGACACGAAAGGAAGGTGCCAGTCGGCATGGACGATTCCCTCCCCGGAGAAGAGATCATGAACAATCCAATAGTCGGGTTTGATGAAAAAGACCGACCGTCTCTGCTTGCAGGCGGGGGAAGATCGATCGACCGGCTGCTCTCCCTCGATGTAGTCGAACTCTTCCCCCAAAAAGGTGCGGGTCCAGGGCAAATGCGACGTTCCATTTTTAGCGAGGGGCATCCATCTCCCCCGCCCCGGCCGGGGCTCTTCCCGCGTGACGGTCACTTGCGGATCGGTGAGAAAGAGCGGGCCCGGCGCCGCCATCGACAGAGTCAGGCGGCCCTCCTCCTTCCGATCCTCCTGGGGAGGCGAAGAGCGAACCACGAGGATCTTTTCGTCCAGCGTCCGGCTTCGCAAAACGGCATAGCCCCCTTCCTCGAAGAGGAGCGACCCTTCGGGCGGCGGCGGAGCCGTCTTCGTCTGGTGGAACCGGTATCCGGCCGGCCCGGTGAGGAAAAACGCCTCTTCCGAGAAGTGCCCGCCCGCATCCTTCCAATCGCTCCGCTGGAAGATGATCGCGCCGAGGCCAAGCACTTTTTCAATCGCGCGGCACTCCACCGCGCTGAACGAGAAGAGCGATTGCGGACGGCCCGGCTCAAGAAGAGGGATTCGAGGCTGCGGGCTCAGAAACTCGAGCATCTTCTCCACCCGCTGCTCCGCCCGGTCCGAAAGCGGCTCGTGACGGCGGCCGATCAAGATCGCCTGAAGATAAAGCTGAAGAAGATCGATCTGATCCGAGAGGATCTTGCTTCGGGAGACCCCGTCCCGTCCGACGCGGCGGAAGAGCTCCCGCTCCAGCATGACGATTCCCCGGCTCCGCCAGCTCCGCGCTTCGAGGGACTCCGTGAAGAGCGTCCCCATCATCAGGAGGAAGAGGCCCCGCTCGACGCCGTCCTTCTTTTTCATTTCCCGGGCGGCCTGATCCGGAAGCCCTCGCCCGAGCCGCATCAGCTCGTCCGGCGCGACCCTTCCCGCCATAAAGCGAAGAAACCAAATTCCCTTCCAGAGCGGAAGCGCGGCGCCCCTTGCGCTTCCCCACGAACGGCCGGTCGAGAAAAAACGGTTCGCTTTGGTAAAGAGAAGGCGCCGGTACGGCTCATGGCCCGTATACCAATAGCCTCTCGCCAAGAGAAGGAGCGATTGATCGGGCGATTCAAACGGCAACGCCGTCTCCCTCGACGCTCCGTTCAGAGGCCGCTCCCCCTGCTGCGGATGCCACCATCTTCTCCAGAGAAGCCTTCCCGACCGCGCTTCCTTCGGCGCCCCCTTTTGCGCGACGATCCGATCGGCCGCGCGGCGCGCCTCCTCCGGCCAGGCCGGGAAATGGGTCCGGATCCATTCATGCGCTTCCTCTCTCTTCAGACTGCCGGCGAAGAAGCGGGACAAGAAGACCGATTCGCAATAGGGGCCCGCTTCGTGCTCCGGCGCGGTCAGCAGCGCCGCTTCTTTTCCGATCAAACGCTTCATCCTTCCTCCTTGGCCGCGCGTTCGTACACCCCCCGGAGGAGGGTCAGATTTTCAGGGCCCTCCTCCTCGGAAGCGGGCGGCCGTCCCGATTGAAGAGCCCGATCGATCTGATCGATCAGGCCGGCCGCGTCTCCCGGCTTGAAAAGACGCGTCCCCGGCGGCCGATACCCGACGTCGCTCGCCACGGTCGGCACACCGAGCGCCAACGCCTCCCGCACCGAAATGGCATCCCCGTCGAAGAGGGTCGGCCGGACGAAGAGGTCCGACCGCTCCATGATGGAAAGGCAGAGATCATGGGGAACGTTTCCGAGGAGGAAGAGAAAATCCGCTCCCCCCGCCCGCTCGATCTGCAGGCGGATCGCCGCCTCCTCCCCCCCCGACCCCATGATCAGGCAGCCGAGCCGGGGATATTTTTTCCGAAGCGCGACGCAGGCCTTCACCAGCAGATCGGTCCCATACTCTTTTTCCAGATAAACCGCCGAGGCGATGAGGGGAGAGAACCGCCTGCGGTGATCGCCGAACCATTCCGGCAAAGCGTCGGCGCGCGGGCCGAGGGCGAAGGCGGGAAGGACGAAGATGCGCAACGGCTTCACCTTCAGACCGAGAAGCGCCCGCTCGATCTGTTGATTCACGGCGATCACGGAGGCCAGGGGGCGGAGCGCGACGCGGATCAGACCTCTCCGGCCGAATCCCCCCCCGGCGGCATAGTCGGGCATGAGACCGGAGTGGAGGGTGGCGATGTTCCGGCGGCCGAAGAGAAAACCGACCCAGGCGGTGA
>SCUR01000215.1 GCA_004297235.1 Candidatus Manganitrophaceae bacterium
CGCCGATAAAGGTCGTGAACGCCAGCACCTGCGGCACCATGCCGGGGATCCACTCCCCGAAGGCGCGCGAGAGGCGTTGGACATGCTGCTTCCGCTCCAGAAACTCATGCGCGCCGAGCAAAACCGCCGCCACCCCGAGCGGGAGAAAATAGTAGATCCCCCGATAGAGGAGAAGCGCCCCGGCGATCGAGACGGGCGGGACCGACGGCGAGAGGAGCAGGAGGACGATCGTCTCCAAGATCCCGAGCCCGCCGGGGACCTGGCTAATCAGCCCGGCGATCTGCGCTAAGAGAAAGATGCCGAGAAACACCGGATAAGAGGGGACCTCCCCCGGGGGAAGGAGCACATAGAGCGCCGCGCTGGCGACCACCCAATCGGCGGAGGCGAGCAGAATCTGCTCGAATGAAAGCTTGGGAGAGGGGAGGGAGAACTCCCAGCCGCGAATCTCGATCGGCCGATGAAAGAGAAACGACGCGACAAAATATC
Source organism: Candidatus Manganitrophaceae bacterium (assembly GCA_004297235.1). GTDB lineage: Bacteria > Nitrospirota > Nitrospiria > SBBL01 > Manganitrophaceae > Manganitrophus. The sequence goes on from SCUR01000215.1 coordinate 487, forward strand.
CTGCGACGAAAGTCAGCAGGATCGCCCCGAGCGGGCGGACCGTGGTGAAGGGAAGGTGCAGCAGATCGGGGAGGGCCATCGGCTCAAAGAGAAAGATCACCCCGCCGATGCTGAACAGCCCCAGCCAAAAAGTGGCGGCGACGAAGGTGATGATCTTCGCCACGTCCAAGGCCGAGAGTCCCCAGGCTGAGTAGAGGCGATAGCGGATGGTGCTCCCGGCGATCATCGAGAAGCCGATATTGTTGCTGAAGGCGTAGCCGATAAAGGAGGCGCGGGCGATTTTGCCGTAGGCAAGGGGCTGCTCCAAATAGCGAAAAGCGAGGATGTCGTAGCCGGTGAGGATGAGATAACTGGCGCCGGTCAACAGCAGCGCCAAAATGAGACGGTCGGAGGAGATCTCGCTCAACGCGCGGGCGATGTCTTGGTAATGGTACGCCGCCAGCTGATGATGAACGGCCCAGAGGGCCGCGGCAAAGAGGAGGAGGCCGAGGAGGGGACCGAGGCGTTTCAAGAGGGGTTGTTTCATCACCGGCGGAAGTCTCGCATGGAAAAAGAAACGATTCTGCCATTCTAGCTGAAATGAGCGCGTTCTAAAAGGGAGGGGAAAAGATTGGCGCGAAATCGGCCGGTTGTATTGGATAAGGGGGCGGACGCGATCACTCGGGCGCTTTTCCCGGGAGGCCGTTGCACCTAAGCCTTACTTCCCTTCTGTTTTATCCTGCTGAGAGTTCTGTAATTTTTCTTGACAATTAAACCGCATCTGATAAATTGGCCGGGCAAACTGCATCTTAAACCGGAATATCCCGTTCTGGAGCTTCAGTCGGGCTCCGGTTCTCGTCAGGAGAAGAATGAAAGCGGTTCGGCTTTCCCTCGCACTGACAGCGATTCTTACACTTCTCTTCGTTGTCCCCCTCTCCGCGATCGCCCAAAATTCCTCTCAGACCCTCTTCGGGCCCGAGCAGTTCACCCGCGCCTCCGGGCCGACCACCGTCTATACCCGAACCGTCACCGTCCCCGCCCAAGTTGTCGCACCGTATACCTTGCATATCGTCAACGGCAACCCGAATACCGCCTCGAACCGGGTCGCCATCGAAGATGCCGTCTCCAGCGGACGGGTGTTCGTCAACGGGGTCGAGGTGGTCTCCCCCAACGCCTTTTCCAAAACCACGGCGATCATCGATCGAACGGTCAATCTGTCGGCTTCGAATACCCTCGAAGTCCGGCTCAATAGCGCCCCCGGCAGCTACGTTACCGTCACGATTTCCGGGATCAGCGCCAACCGGGCGCCAACGGCCCACGCCGGACCGGACCAGAGCGTCGTCACGGGAAGCCAGGTCACCCTTGACGGAAGCCTCTCGTCGGACCCAGACGGCAGCCTGCTGACCTATCACTGGACGATGACGGAAAAACCGGCGGGGAGCGCCGCCGTTCTGAGCGTTTCCGGCGCTGTCCGGCCGACCTTCACCGCCGATCTGGATGGGATTTACCGGATCAGTCTGGTCGTAAACGACGGAATGCTCAACAGCCCCGCCGATGAGGTCGTCGTCACCGCAACCCGGCCGAACACCCCGCCGACGGCGAACGCGGGAGCCGATCGGCAGGTGATTTCCGGCGCCGTCGTCACGCTCGACGGCAGCGCCTCGTTCGATCCCGACGGCGATCTGATCACCTATCATTGGCAGTTCGTCGGCCGTCCGGCGGGAAGCGGGGCCGTCCTTTCCAATGACGCCGCCGTTCGCCCCACCTTCACCGCCGATCTCGCGGGGAGCTATACAATCCGCCTGGTTGTCCACGACGGGCAGGCCGACAGCCTCCCCGACGAGGTCACTGTGACCGCAGCCCCTCCGAACAACCCGCCGATCGCAAACGCCGGACCGGATCAGAGTGTGGCGACGGGGAGCCTGGTCACACTGAATGGCAGCGGGTCGTCCGATCCGGACGGCGATCCGCTCACCTACGACTGGCGATTCGTGTCGCTTCCCGCCGGGAGCGCGGCGTCTCTGGCCAATGCGACGACCGTCGCGCCGACCTTCACCGCCGATGTGACCGGGGAGTATGTCGTTCAACTGGCCGTCTTCGACGGGATCGTCCAGAGCACCGTCGATATCGTGGTGGTCGTCGCCGCCCGTCCCAACGCCGCCCCGACGGCGAATGCCGGACCCGATCAGACGGTCCAGAAGGGGAATGGGGTCACCTTGAACGGGTCGGGCTCGTTCGATCCGGACGGCGACCCGCTCACCTATTTCTGGAGCTTCGTCTCGATCCCCGCCGGAAGCGCTGCGGTCCTGACAAACCCGACGACCGTCTCGCCGACCTTTACCGCCGACCGCAGCGGCGATTACGTCCTCCGTCTCGTCGTCAACGACGGCCGCATCGACAGCGCCCCCGACTCCCTCGTCGTGATCTCCGTCAACGATCCGCCCGTGGCGAATGCCGGGACCGATCAATCGGTTCGCGCCGGTGACTTGGTTCAACTCAACGGGAGCGGAAGCCACGACGCCAACAACGATTCGTTGACCTATCGATGGAGCCTCTTCTCCGCCCCCGGCGGAAGCACCGCCGCTTTGGTCGGGCCGACCACCGCGACGCCGACATTGACTCCCGATCTGCCGGGGATCTATCTGATCCATCTGGTGGTGAATGACGGGGAGGCCGACAGTTTGCCGGACGAAATGGCCCTCGACGTGAGGCGGCCGCTCCCGGTGATCTCATCGATCTCGCCGGCGACCGGGCCGATCGGGACCGCCGTCACGATTAGCGGGTTAAATTTTGATCCGACGCCGTCGAACAACGCCCTCTCCTTTTACGGGACGCCGGCGATTATCACCTCGGCGACCGCCACGCAGATTACGACGACGGTCCCGCAGGGGACGACGACCGGGCCGATCACGGTGACGACCCCTGCCGGGAGTGCGTCGAGCGCGCCGTTCACGGTGACGCTCTCTGAAGATTTCTCGATGATGGCGGCGCCGCAGGCGATCAGTGTGGTTCAGGGGGGGCAGGCGGCGGTGAAGATCGATCTGGCCGGCGCGGGAGCGGCCCCGTTCGAGGGATGGGTCTCCCTTTCGACGACCTCGCTTCCAACCGGCGTGGTCGGCTCCTTCTCCCCATCGGTCGGAAGCCTTGCCCGGCCCGCTTATCTGAATCTTTTTGCCCCTTCGACCTTGGCGGCCGGGGCCTATCCGATCAGGGTGCGGGGCCAAGCCACGATCGACGGCCGGACGATCATTCGCGAAACGACATTCACCTTACAGGTGACGGCGTCGGGGGCCACCACCCTTTTCGGGCAGGTCTTCTCTTCCAAGACGGGGCGGCCGCTGGAGAACATTCTGGTCAAGCACGGAGCCGATTCGGTTCTCACCGACGCGGCGGGAAATTTCTTCTTCTCGAATATCCCCGCGGGCGATCAGGTTCTCCTGATCGACGGGACGCCGGCCAAGACCGACACCGTCTCCTATTCGATCGACCTCCCGGTGCAGGTCCACCTCCAGGCGGGGGTGAGCAATCAACTTCCTTATCCAATCTATCTTCATGAGGTCAACACCAAGCATGTGACGCTGCTCGATTCGAGCCATGAGGTGATCGTCACCAACCCCGACATTCCCAACTTCGAATTGCGAGTTCCGGCCGGGGTGCAGATCATCGGCTGGGACGGCCAGCCGAACACGAAGGTCTCGGTGACGGCGGTGCCGATCGATCAGCTTCCCCTCCCGCCCTTTCCGGGCGCCGCCCTGACCGTCTACATGTTTCACTTCTTCAAACCGGGGGGAGGAACGCCGACCCAGCCGATCCCGGTGAAGTATCCGAACGACGCCAACCTGGCGCCGGGAACCCAGGTCGATCTCTACTATTACGATGAAGAGCCGCATGTCGATCTGAGCTCTCACCAGTGGAAAACGTTTGGAAAAGGGACCGTCTCTTCCGACGGGCGTCAGATCGTCTCCAACCCCGGCGTCGGCATCCCCAAGTTCTGCTGCGGCGCCACGACCTACAGCATCATCATCCTGGAAGACGACAACAAGTGCACGGCGGATGTGAAGGTGAAGGCGGGCGATCCGGTCGACGTCTCCACCGGGTTGTTCAACCTGGAGAAGACCGACATGGTTCTGCCGGGGCCGATTCCGATCGCCTTCACCCGCTACTACACTAGCCGGAGCGAGACGCTGCGGCTTTCCGCCGGGAACGGAAACTTGAGCCTCAAGGTGAAGCGCCCCTTCGGTGTCGGCACCAACCACAATTTCAACCACCGGCTCGTTCCGTACGGCGGGTCAGCCGACGCCCTGCTTTTGATTCAGGGGGACGACGGCCGGATTCCCTTCTCTCGAAGCGGCGCGGTGTTCGTCAACAACCTCGCCCCCTCGTTCAAAGGGGCGGCGGTGACGATTAATGCGGACGGCACCCGCACCCTTCGATTCAAAGATGGAAACAAATGGATCTTCTCTTCCGGGGCCGGCTATCTGAGCCGAATCGAGGACCGAAACGGAAACGCCCTTCAGCTCACCCGCGACACCGACGGCCACTTGTTGAAGATCGTCTCTTCCGGGGGCCGGGAGCTGCAGCTTCGGTATTCGGGCGATCAGATCACCGCCCTGGTCGATCCCTTGGGCCGTCAGGTAACGTACCGGTATGTCCAGTCGACCTCGCTCTTATATGGGGACGGCCCGGTCCTCTCCGAGGTGGTCGATCCAACCGGCGGCGTTACCCACTATCAGTATGACGAGCGGCATCGGGTCGTCGAAATCACCGATGCGCGCGGCATTCCTTATCTCACCAACGTCTACAACGAGCAAGATCGGGTGATTCGGCAGACCAACGCCGACGGCGGGGTCTATCAATATCTCTACTTCGGCCCGGACGGAAGGGCGATTCTGGAAGTGCCGGGAACCACCTTCCTCTCGTCAGGCTCGCCCTGTCAAGGGCAGACGGTCGTCCTGGCGGCGGGAGAGCCGGCGCCGGGGGCGGCGAACTGTCTGATCCGCGTCGTCCAGCCGGGTCCCGCCGGTTATCTGGTGTCGCAGACGATCGTGATCGATCCGGAGGGAAACCCGACCTCCTATCGATTCAGCGCCGCCGGCTATCCGATGGAAATCACCGACGCCGCCGGGCGCGTCACCCGGTTCGAGAGAGCGCAAGGAACAAACCTCCTCACCTCCGTCACCGATCCGGCGGGGCGGGTGACCGAGTATACCTATGATGCCGCCGGCAACGTCGCCACGATCAAAGACCCGGCAGGGAAGACGACCTCTTTCACTTATGAGCCGGCGTTCAATCGTCTGGCGACCCTGACCGACCCGCTCAACCACCCAACGACCTTTGCCTATGACCCCCAGGGGAACCTGCTCACCGTCACCGACCCGATGAACAAAACGACGACGATGACCTACAACCCGGCCGGCCAGCCGACGAGCGTGACCGACCCGCTCCACCATGCGACCAGCTTCACGTATGACTTTATCGGCAATCTCGCAAGCGTCATCGACCCGCTCGGCAACGTCACCCGGCGGGAGTACGACATCGCGAGCCGCCTCACCACGATGACCGACCCGAACGGCAACACCACCGAGTTCACTTACGACCCCCTTAACCGGGTCACACACATTACCGACGGTCTCGGCGGCCAGACGCAGTTTACCTATGACGGCAACGGCAATCTCCTCACCGTCACCGACGCGAAAAATCAGACGACCCGCTACACTTACGATGTCATGGATCATCTGGAGACGCGAACCGATCCGCTCAACCGGGTGGAGCGGTATGCGTATGATCTCAACGGGAATCTGGTTCAGTTTACCGACCGAAAAAACCAGACAACCGAATATCGCTACGACCCGCTCGGCCGGCGGGTCTTGACGCAGTTTGCCGACGGCAGCCAGGTGAAGCCGCTCTACGATCTGGCGGGGAGGCTTGCTTCGATCGAGGACACGCTTTCCGGGACGATTGAGTTCGGCTATGACAATTTGGACCGGCTGGTCAGCGAAATCACAAAGCAGGGGAAAGTGGAGTACCAATACGATGCGCTGGGACGGCGGACGGCGATGGTGGTCAACGGCGGCCTCCCGGTGGAGTATGGCTACGATGACAACTCGCGGCTCACGCAGGTGAAGCAGGGAGCCCAGGTGGTGGGGCTTGGCTACGATGACGCGGGGCGAAGGGCTTCGCTGACTTATCCGAATGGGACGAACACCAGCTACACGTATGATGCGGCGAGCCGGCTGACTCGAATTCTCCATGATGGGCCGACCTCGGTGATTGAGGACCTGACCTATACTTACGATGCGGCGGGGAACCGGATCAGCATCGGAAGGCTGGGACCGGAAGCGCCGCTGCCGGAGGCGGTGCAGGCGGCGTATGATGCGGCGAATGAGCAGATTCGGTTCAATGCAGGTGCGCCGAATCTTGTTTATGATCCGAATGGGAATCTTGTCAGTCAGACCGATGCCAATGGGACGACGACGTATACTTGGGATGCGCGGAATCGGTTGGTGGGGATCAATGGGCCGAATGTATCGGCGAGTTTTGTGTATGATGCAATAGGGAGAAGAATTAGCAAGTCGATTAATGGCACTGAGACAAAATATCAATATGATGGGAATGATATTCTCTCGGAGATTGGTGGTGCGACGGTTTCTGCGACCTATTTACGATCCATAGGTATAGATGAACCTTATATACGACATTCAGTTGACAATGAATATTATCATGCAGATGCATTGCGCTCAGTTGTGGTTTTAAGTAATGGGCTTGGAGCGACAAAGACTAGTTACTCCTATGATCCCTTTGGAGATACCATTGTTCAAGGAAGCAGCTCAAATCCTTTCCAGTATACAGGAAGAGAGATTGATGGGACCGGACTTCATTATTATCGATCCAGGTACTACAGTTCTACTCAAAAACGGTTTGTGAGTGAAGACCCAATAGGTTTTGCAGGAGGCGATATAAATCTTTACTCCTATGCGATGAATAAACCTCTCGACTTTGGAGATCCGAGTGGACTGTTTTGGGAGGAGGCGGGATTGGCATTACGTGGATACGGGTGGAATACACACCAAGAGGTAATTAATGAAATAGTTCAGGAGTTTGATACTACAAATGTAAATGACGTTATTTATGATCCTGGAATAGCTGGCGGTGAGGGTATAACAAACGAATTCCGTTCCATAAGAATTGGACCTTATGCTTTTGAAACTTGGAATAAGGGATGGCTGAAATCAACAATCGGACATGAGATTCAGCATGCAAACGATAGTGCCAATGGGGTGGGTGGTAATACGGCTGCGTTTGAGGTTCGGGCATATGCGTGGGAAATTGCTAATTTTAAAAAGACGGGTTTAGATGCATGGTATCGATATTTTTCAAGAAAAGAAATTATTCGACGGTATCTGAATGAGCTTAATAAGGCAGCTAGGTTACAACCCCCTGATTCTGGAGGGTTGCTGCACCGTAGTCGTAGCACTCTTTCTGGTCGAAAATAGAGTGATAAGGAAAGGATCATCGATGAAATATTTGGGGTTGCGGCTTTATCTAATTGTTATTCTCCTCTGTATGTGGAGCTTTATCGCCTATTCAGAGAGTCCGAAACCAACGCCAGAAGAGTTAAAAACAGCAATCACCCTAGAGATTGTCCCAACGAAGGAGAGATTCCTGACGAAGGATCGACTCTTTCATATTAAGGTTCTTTTTAAGAATAGATCACCACATGTTTTATGGGTAAACAGGGCGTATGACTATTCTCCTTCTCTTTCTGAACTAACATTTGACACTGTGTCACCCAGCGGGAAACGGATGCCCCAGGCCTTTCATTTTGAACCGCGGCGGCCAGATTTGAATAAAGGAGATTTTATAAAGATCCGAAGTGGCCAGACATATGAAGCGCTTGAAGATATTAAGTGGGTCTACCTTTCTGCAAAGGAGACAGGCACATATAAAATTACAGCTACCTATAAGAACAATCATACAGGCAAAGAGTTTGGCGTGGATGCTTGGGTAGGAGAGATAAAGTCTAACACAGTTACGTTTGAAGTGGTTTCAGATCAGTAGGGCATTGAAATCATGGTGCAAGGGTTTTCATTTTACCTTGGCGATCTCTTGACATGAAAAAAGTAGTATTGTCGCTTATAACTTTAATTGGACTCTTGGCCGTCTCCCTCGCCCACGCCGAGCAGCGCTACTTCTACGACAGCTTGGGGCGGTTGACGGCGGAGATGGATTCGGCGGGGAATGTCGCCTTCTACGACTACGACGCGGTGGGGAATCTCCTGGCGATCCGGCAGGGCGATCCCCAGCAGCTCTCGCTCGTCTCCTTCTCCCCAGGGAAGGGCCCGGTGGGAACGAGGGTCACGATCCTGGGATCGGGCTTCAGCACGACCCTCTCCGAAAATCAGCTCTTCGTCAACAACACCCCGGCCACGGTGCTTTCGGCGGAGAACGCCTCAATCGTCTTTACCGTTCCGAGCGGAGCGACCACCGGCCTGATCAAAGTCACCACGCCGCGCGGAACGGTTCAGAGCCAGCAACCATTCACCGTCATTTCCGGAGCGGCGATCACCGCCGTTGATCCGGCCCGTGTCGCGCAAGGAACGACCCTGATCGTGACGATCTCCGGCCAGAACCTGCCGACGATCGGGCAAGTGACCTTCTCCGATCCGAGCGTGACCGGGCTGGTGAACAACGGAGGGAGCAAGACGCAGCTTCCGATCACGGTGACAATCGCCGCGAACGCCCCCTTGGGACCGAAGACCTTCACGATCACCTCGGTCGATGGGACGATCGACAGCGGCTCCGTCACCGTGACCGTCGCTCCGCCGCTCTTCACCACGCCGCTCTCGAAGATGGTCTCCGTCTTCATGCCGGGACCGTCGGCGGTCTCCGCCTCGGGCCCGTCCATGGCGCTCTCCCCCGGCATCAGCGTCTTCGCTCCTTTATCGTCGACGTCGGTTCCGCTCAGCGGTCCGAGCGCATCGAACAGCGCTTCCGTCAGCACCTTTATGCCCGGTCCTTCGGAAGTTCCCGTGACCGGCAGTTCATTCGGCCTCACGCCGGGGACCAGCGTTTCGATGCCGCCGTGAGGAAAGTTTTGGAGAGTCGGAAGACAACGTAACGTAAGACATCTCGTTAAACACCAGGAGAAACACGATGAGACAATTTAAATCAATCCTCTTCTCAGCGTTGGTGATTTCTTTGATCCCGCCTCTGTTTGCGCAGGCCCAGACCTTCAACAGCGGGAGCACGGGGGCCGACGGGGTCTTCTCGCCCGCAACCAACACCGTCTTGACCATGCCGCCCGATGGGGTCTTCAACTTCACAACGATCAATATTCCCTCGGGCGTCTCGGTCACCTTTAATCCGAACGCAGCCAACACCCCGGTGACCCTCTTGGCGAGCGGCGATATCACCATTGCCGGCGTGATCAACGTCAACGGATCAACCGGCCAGACGAGAACGGGGGTGATCTTCTCCCCCGGCGGAGCCGGAGGTCCGGGCGGTTTCAGCGGAGGAGACGGAGGGATTGGAGGAGCCACTCCTATCCCGGGGAGCGCAGGGAGAGGTCCGGGTGGCGGCAGCCCCGGCATCAACGGTTCAGGGCAGACATCGGGGACGTATGGTACCTCTACAAGTTTTGTCTCTCTCATGCCTCTTTTTGGCGGATCGGGCGGAGGCGGCGGAAGCGCCTTCTCAAGCAATGGAGGAGGGGGTGGCGGGGGAGGAGGGGCGATCTTGATTGCCTCCTCCGGGACAATAACCATCAGCGGGAGCATTACCGCAAATGGAGGGTCTGGCGCCTTTGTGGGAGGAAGTCAAAACGGGGTCAGCGGCAGCGGCGGCGCGATCCGATTGGTTGCCAAAACGATTACCGGCACGGGGAGCATCTCGGCGACCAGTGGCGGAAAAATCCGTCTGGAAGCCTATACGCTCTCTCAAACGGGGTCAATCAATCCGCCGGCCAGCCTCGCCACAGCGCCCGGACCGATTTCCGCAGCGAGCAATCCGAGTCTGTTGGGAGGGCTTCCGACGCTCACCTTTGCCTCGATCGGCGGAATGACCCCTCCCGCCAACCCGACCGGTTCCACCGCGACTCCCGATGTGCAGTTGGCGGCCGGGACGACCAATCCGGTTCCGATTTCTCTGGCCGCGGCCAACACGCCGGTCGGGACCGCTTTCTCGATCCGCGTGATCCCCTCCTCCGGATCTCCTTCGACGGTCGCCACCAATCCCTCCACGGGAACCTTCTCCAACTCCACCGCATCGGGCAACGTGACCCTGCAACAAAACCAGGTCAATGTTCTGATGGCTTTCGCCAACTTCACCATCCCGCAGCAGATCGCGGCGCTTCTTCCGAGAATCGACGGGGAGGAGATCGACCGGCTGATGCTCGCTTCCCGGCCCGGCGAGGGTTCGGCGCTGCACTTCGTCACCCCATCGGGGAGAGAAGTCCCGGCCCGCGAGGTGGTTGGGGAAGAGATGTTGGCGAGGCTCTGGCGGGAGGTGGCGCTCGGCCGATAATGAGATTCGCATCGATTTTGATAGGGGCAGGCCGGCAAGCCTGCCCTTTTGTTTGGAGAGGGCGCCGTCGGGATGGCTTTCGTGGAGGGAAACACCCCCTTCACTTATCCCTTGACATGGGATAGAGTGCCGTAACATAGTATTCCTGTTGCTCGAATCGCCGGAAGCCGATTTCGGGCGGATCATTCATCTCTTTCATTTCCAGCGATCCCCGTAGGGAGGGGTTACTCAAAGCGTCACACAAACCAACATTCAAGGAGGATCACATTATGGCCGTACGTACTTCGGAAGCAACTTGGGAAGGAAATCTGAAAGAAGGAAAAGGAAAGATGAAGGTCGGCGCCGGGGCCTATGAGGGGCCGTTCTCCTTCGCCTCGCGCTTCGAGTCGGGGGGCGGAACCAATCCGGAAGAGCTGATCGCCGCTGCGCACGCCGGCTGCTTCTCCATGGCGCTCTCCGCCGGTCTCGGCAAGAACGGATTCAACCCGACGCGGGTCCACACCGTCGCCAAGGCGCATCTGGAAAAGGTCGGCGAGGGATTTAAGATCACCCGGATCGAGCTGAACTCCGAGGCGCAGGTTCCCGGGATCGACAAGGCGAAATTCAATGAGATCGCCGAGGCGACCAAGAAGGGCTGCCCGGTCTCTCAGGCGCTCGCCGGCACCGAGATCATCTTGAACGCCAAACTTCTGTAATTCTGTTTTAAACCGACGGGCGCTCCTTCCGGAGCGCCCGTTTCTTTTTTATGATTCTTTTTTTCCCGGGGCCCCCAACCCCGGGTCCCCGGCCCCCGCTCCCGAAGGGAGCGTCAGCCGCTCCACCGTTCCTTGTTTCAGGAAAAGACGGTCGAAGAGGACGAGGTGGATCGCCACCGGAATTGAGGCAAACGAAGGAAGCAGCGCCCTCACCACAAAGCGGACGATAAAGCTGACCGGGCCGCTCAGAAACCGAAAGACCTGAACGAACCGGCTCACCACCGGGACGAAGCCGAGGGCCAGAATCGCGACGGTCAGCAAAAGCCCTCCGATCGTCACCTGCCGGGCGAGCTGCGCCTGAACCGACGGTCCCACCGCCTGCCAGAGCCAAAAGAGAAGCGCGGCGAGACCTGCCCCCGTCGCGACGGCGACCGGGACACTTAGCCTGAAGATCTTCAGGACCAGTTGGCCCCCGACCTTGATCTGCCGAAGGAACGCCGGGGTCGGTTTCTCCATCCAGGGCGCGATCTTCAGAAAACGCCAGGGGGGAGGATCGAGCGGAGCGGAGAGAAGCTCTTGCAGTCCTTTGGTTCTTTGAAGCTCCTGCTCGCTCATCCGGTAGCCGTCGTACATCAGCGCAGATGCCTCCACGTCGCTGAAGGAGTCGAGGTCGGTCCGAATTTTTGAGACGAGGTCCTGCACCTCGCAGGCGACTCCGAAGCTCTCCGACGAGACCTCCGGTTGCCGCTCGTCCTTTTTTTCCTCGGCCGGTTTTCCGTCGGGGCCGATCCAGGAAAGCGCTTCTCCCGAAAGCCCCCGCAGCAGGTGCATGAAGGCGACCGGCGCATCTTCGTGCTGGATCAACCGGAAGAGCTCCTCTTCCCGGACCCGGTCCATGAGGATGCTGTTCGCGCGGCCGAGGACCGCCGGGATGCCGGTCGGCGGCTGCTTCTCGTCGCGCATCTGTCCGCAAGCGTCGCTCACGACGAATCGGGTGCATCCCATGTCGCGCAGCGCCTCGATCCCCTGGTTGTCGTGCACCCCGCCGTCGACCAACTGCACCCGGATGTTCTCCGGGTAGAGATCGCTGATCGCGAGCGGCGGAAAGAGGCCGGGGACGCAGGCCGACGCGGCGACGGCGATCCCGAGCTCGATGCTCTGCTGTTTTTCAATAATGGCGTCGTAAGAGGGGGGACGGCGCAGGCGGAGGTTTTTATCGACCTCTTTCGCGATCGGTTTTTCCCGCGGCGGCTCTCCCATCCGGATCGCTTCGAACCGCCAGTTGTGGCCGGTGTTCAGGCTGGTGGCGTTGAGCAGCAGAATCGGCACCTTCGCCCGCCGCCCGCCGTTGTCTTTTTGGGGGTTGAAGTGGGGCTTCCCCTCTTTCGGCTGGATTTTCAGCTCCCGCATCTGGATCGGGGTCGTTCGGTTGGGGTCGAGGACCGGGCGGTAGAAGTGTTCGTCGTACAATTCGCCGAGCCGGTCGCTGCGGGAATAGTTCGGCAGCGCCATCCGGAGCGACTTGAACGGATTGAGAAAGGTCCGCATCCGAAGATTTTTCTGAACGCCGCGGAGGAATTCTTCCTCGATCCGTCCGACGATCGCGACATAATCCGCATCGGTGATTTCGGCGTCGCTTTTCCGCTCCAGCAATTGTTTGACGTGAAGATAGTAGAGCGCCCCGATAATCGATCCGCCGGAGACGGTCGAGATCACCTCCACATGGCGAAGCATCCCGAGCCGCGCCATCTGCGCCAAGACCCCGATGTGAAAGAAAGAAGCGCGAAAGCCGCCGCCCGACAAGGCGAGGCCGAGGTGTCCCTCTTTTCTGGAAAGAATTTCTTCTTGATCCTTTTTCTCCATCCTCATCCTCCTTGATCAACGCCCGCGAGATAGATCGCCGGCCGAATATATCAGATCGCCCTCGAAATCTCCAACGGTGTAAAGGACGATGGTGTCCTCATTTAATTATAGAGATTGTTCAAAGACTAAAGAGCGTTGGAATGGGGCGTTGCCCCAAACCCCACCGTGGGGGCCGCATGCCCGGCCCCCTCCGGCCTCCCCGTGCAGCAAGGGGAAACCCCTTGCAACCCCACGGTCGAACTCGGCGCGACCGCGCAAGAGCGGCGCGGATCGCCCCTCAAACACGCTCCGACCTATAAAGGTAGGTGAAACGTCTGACAGAAGGAACGCAGGAGTGCGTGAACGACTCAGGAAGGCCCCTCCAAGCGCGCAGGCTCTTTCGGGACCAGGCCTGGACACACAACCCACAGAGGCTAAATTCTTTCACTCCGCAATCCGCATTCCGCACTCCGCAATGTAGCTGGGGCTTGGGGCAACGCCCCATTTCAACTATCTGCAACTCGCAAATGAGGACACTACCAAAGGACGATCCGAATTCCGCCGGCGATAAAGACGACATAACGGCCCCTCCGCTTTTCTCTTTTATCATGGAATGGGATTTCATTTCCAGACCGGAGGTGAGTCCGGGTCTGAAGAATGAGCGGATTCTGTTGCGTGGGAGGGATCGTTCCGGTTCGGTCACAGCCGAGGCCCCTCGTCGATTGAAAAAGGGGGGACGGCTCGGGGCCGTCCCCCCTGGGTACAACGAGCGTGGGCTATTTCGATTTCAATCCGATCTGGATGGTATAGACCGATCCGTTGTCCAAGGTCGCCCGCAACACCCAGGTTCCCGCAGAAAGGGATCGGGTATCGAGGTTGTAGATATATTGACTTCCGTCGAACCGGAAGAGGCTTCCGGAGTCGGCGCCGCTGACCGACGTCGCATCGATCGGATCGCCGACCGGATCTTCACCGGAGAATTGCTGCAGCGAAAGGTTCGCCACGGCGGAGGAGACGAGGGCGCCGTTCGAGTCGGTCAGTCTGAACTTCACCGGAATGACCCGTCCCAAATGGTAGATCCCGCCCGGCGTGAGCGGCGGCAGGAACTCGGAGAACTGATACGGTGATTGAACGGTGAATGTCGCAGACTGACTCGCCGTGTTCCCGGCGGCGTCGGTGGAGGCCAGCGTAAATGTATTGACGCCGGCTTGCGTCAGCGTCACCGTCTGGCCGTTCGAGACGGGGGTTCCGTTCAACGCGGCCGAGAGAGAGGCGATCCCGGAAAGCGAATCGGCCGCCCCGAAGGAGAGGGTGATGCTGCTGCCGGAGGGATAGCTCGCCTGGAAAACCGGCATGGTCAGCGCCGGCGCGGTTCGATCGATCTGCACCGTCCTGGAGGCCGACTGGCTGTTTCCCGCTTGATCGGTGCAGGAGGTCGCCGCCGTCAGCGCGGCTCCCTCGCCGGTCAGCAGAACGGAGGAGACGGTGCAGGTCCCGCCGCCCGAAAGCGCGTCGGTGGCCGCGAACGTCACCGTGACATCGGTGTTGTTCCAGCCCGCCCCGTTGGCCGCCGGCGACTGCGACGCGGTGACGGCGGGCGGGGTCTTGTCGATCTTGAAGGCCGGTGAAGCGAAGGTGGCGCTGTTGCCCGCCGAGTCGGTGACGGTGACGCTTCCGGTGACGGCGGCTCCCTCGGACGAGAGGGTGAGCGGAGTGGCGGGATTGACCTCGGCCACCCCGGAGAGGGTATCCGAAGCGGTGAAGGGGACAGAGACGTTGGTGTTGTTCCAGCCGGCCCCGTTCGGCGCCGGCGACGCCGCTCCAAAGAGGGCGGTCGGCGCGGTTTTATCGATATGGATGGTCCGGCTTCCCTGAGCGCTGTTTCCCGCCGCGTCGGTGCAGGTGGTCCCGACAGACTGGCCGGCCCCTTCGCCGGTCAAAACGCTCCCGGACGGGGTGCACTGAACGCCGCCCGAGAGGGAATCGCTCCCGGAAAAACTGACCGTCACATCGGTATTGTTCCAGCCGGCGGCATTCGCCGCAGGCGACTGGGTCGAAATGATGGAAGGGGGGGTGCGGTCGATCTTCACCGTCGTTGATTTCAGCGCCTCGAAGTTTCCCGCATTGTCGACGGCGCGATAGGTGACGGTCGTCGTCCCCTCGGCGGTGATCGGTATGGAGATGGACGAATCGCAAGTAAATAATTCCGGGCCGCTCCCGATCCGGTATCGGATCTCATTTAATCCCGATCCGCCGGTATTATCGGATGCGTTCAGGGTCACCGTCACGTCGGAGTTGTTCCACCCGGCGGCATTAGCCGCCGGACTGACGGAGGAGAGGGTCGTCGGCGCGACGGTATCGGTGGAAGGAAGAACCCCTTCGCCGTAACGGGCCAGCCCGATGCCGGTGAACGTGAAGCCGGTCACCAAGACTTTTCCGTCGGGCTGCAGCGCGATGCTCCGAACCTCCTCAAAGGTCCGGCATCCCATCGGGGTGAGGGTGGAGCCGCCGGAGCCGAAGGTGGTGTCGGGCGTGCCGTCGGCATTGATCCGGGCCACTCCGAAATCGGTGTCGTTGCTGTTGAGACCTCTTGCTCCAATCACGATTTTCCCGTCCGGCTGCAGGGCGATGTCGGTTCCGACAAAACCGACGCGCCCGAACTGCGTCACGACCTTTCCCCCCGAGCCGAAGGCGGGATCGAGCGTTCCATTCGGAAGATATCGGGCCAGGCCGGTATTTTGCGTGCCGAAGATGACGGAGCCGCCGGCCACGATGTTTCCGTCCGGTTGCACGACGACCCCCCAGGCCGCATCGCTGGAGGTGCCCATATGGGTTGTCACGATGCCGCCCGTTCCGAATCCGGCATCGAGACTTCCATCGGTGTTGTATCGCGCCAGCGCAAAGTCCAAACCGGTGCTGCCGCCCATACTGGCGTAACCGGCCGCGACAATTTTCCCGTCGGCCTGGAGGGCGAGCGCATTGACGGAAGAATCGAAGCCGATCGGGGTATTGGCTCTCCCATCGCCGTCGAAGCTCGTATCCAAGCTTCCATCCGAATTCAGCCGCACGACGATAAACTTCAGCCCCCCTGTTCCGCCGAGCAGAATTTTGCCGTCCGGCTGGATCAAGACGGCATTGGCCGGTCCCAAATTAAAGAATTGAAAGGTGGTCATTTGACCGCCTGTCCCGAAGGAGGAGTCCAGGCTGCCGTCCGAGTTGAACCGTGCGATCGCCATAATGCAATTGAAATTACAATTATCAAAGGCGCCGGCCACCACGATTTTTCCGTCCGCCTGAATTGCGACCGCTCTCGCGTTGACCAGCGTCGCCCCAAAGTCGGCGACGGCCGTTCCTCCGGCGCCGAAGGTGTGGTCGACGCTTCCGTCGGCGTTGAAACGGGCAACTGAGAAATCTCCCGATACCGATCCGGCATGGATCACTTTTCCGTCGCTTTGCACTGCGACGTCTCCCGGGGAGCCGGGCAGGAACACCTTTCCTCCGACCCCGAAACTCGGGTCGAGTATTCCCGAAACCGCGTCGGCCGGGGCCGAACTGAACGGAATCAGGATGGCGATCGAGCAGAGTGAAGCGATGAAGAGTCGGTTGGAAAGAAAATCAACAAGGATTTTCCGGCAACGTTTGAGCGTCTCTTGCAACATGTCTCCCCCCCCTTTTAGTTTTAGATGAAGATGATCTGGTTTGAAGAGCCTGAAGCTTTGAAGATCGAACGCGGGTCATTGTGATCGGGAGGATGACGGCGGCGCACTGGAGCAAGGTGTGATTCCTCCCCCATAATCGTTGCCTGATAACCTGCCGGGAAGCGGAGACCGCCTATCGGCGACCGTGTTCCGGCCTCCCGGCGTGGAAGATAGCCAGAAATAACTAAGAAGTATGTTTTGAGAGGAGAATACTAACAGTGTCTTCCTAGGCTGTCAATAAAAATGATCATTATTTTACCCGTATTTTACCCGTGCCTGTTTTATCGATTTGGACAGTGGATCTCATGGACGAGGAATGATAATAGGTTTGACAATCCGCTTTCGGTCCAATATATCTTAAGGGCGGTCGGCCGGATCGCCGAGGGATCGGAGTGCTGTGACGCAGGCTTCTATTTTCCGCTATCGATGGTTTTTTTTCCTTCTGTTCCTTTTTCACCGGGAGACGGCGAGCGGACAGGAGCTTCCCAAGCCGCGCCTCACGGCGGTTCCGCTTCACGATCAGACGATCACGATCGACGGGGTGCTGGAGGAGCCGGTCTGGCAATCGGCGGAGGCGGCGACCGGGTTTGTCGATAAAGAGCCGATCGCCGGAACGCCGTCGGCGGCCGAATCGTCGGTCCGGGTCGCCTACGATCTGAACAATCTCTACATCGCCGCCGACCTGCGCGATCCCGATCCGTCCCTCGTCTATGCCGACGAGCGCCAGCGCGACGCCCTCTTGGATCGCAGCGACTCCTTCGGAGTGTTGATCGACCCCTACCACGATCACCAGACCGGATTCTTTTTCGAGACGAACCCCTTGTCGGCGATGTCGGACGCGCTGATCAGTCAGGACGGCGGGAAGGTGGAGCGCGATTGGGACGGCCTCTGGCAGGTGGCGTCGCGGCGGACGGCGACCGGTTGGACGGCGGAGTTCCGCATCCCTCTTTCGACGCTGCGCTTTCAGCCGGGCGTTTCCCAGATTTGGGGGATGCAGTTTCGCCGGCGGGTGCCCCATCTGAAAGAGGTCTCCTTCTGGGGTCCGGTCGCGCGCGATCAAGGCGCGTTCCAGCTCTCGTTGTCCGGGCATCTCACCGGGGTCGAGGCGACGCGGCAGGAGCACCGCCTCTCGATCAAACCGTACGGGAAAGGGTCGTATCAGCTCAGCCGGACCGACGCGCGCGACGCCTGGGAGATCGATTACGACGCCGGCGGCGACCTGCGCTACAAATTCCGGACGAACCTGACGCTCGATCTGACCTACAACACCGACTTCGCCGAAACGGAAGCCGATCTTTTTCAGATCAACCTCACCCGCTTCCCCCTCTTTTTCCCGGAGAAGCGGGAGTTTTTTTTAGAGGGAAAGAATTTCTACGACTTCGGCCTCTCGGGGCGGGTCCAGCCGTTCTTCAGCCGCCGGATCGGCCTGGCGCGGGGAGAGGTGGTGCCGATCGTCGGCGGGGCAAAGCTCACCGGCAAGGCCGGCCCGTACGGCATCGGCGCGCTCGCCATGCAGACCGAGTCCGACGAGGGGGTCGGCCTTCCGGCGGAGCGGTTCGGCGTGGTGCGTCTGACGCGCGATCTCGGTCTGCGCTCCAATGTCGGACTGATCGCCACCGATCGGGCGGCGCGGGGCGAGTCGGAGCGCCAGACCCTCGGTTTCGATACGACCCTCGCCCCGAACGAGCATTTCAGCGCCGACGGCTTCTGGGCCCGCACCGGCGGCGAGGAAGAAGAAGCGCCGGGGCAGGCCCATTACCAGGAGGCGCTCTGGAGCGACCCTTTCTGGCGGATCAATGTCTCTCATCTTCGGGTCGATGAGCGCTTCGATCCGGCGCTGGGGTTCGTGCAGC
>SCUR01000216.1 GCA_004297235.1 Candidatus Manganitrophaceae bacterium
TTAAAGTTAATCAAGCGAGGTCGCCCATGGACTCTGCAACGGGAGAACTACAATTTGTCACCTTGGAAGGATTGATCGCATACGGCGAGGCGGTGGCGCGGCGCACCCCGCCGGAAGGGGTCACCTTTCCCCCTTCCCCGAAACCAAACCCCGATCGCCTCCGGCTCGCTCGGGAAGCGGCCCCGAAGATGAGGGCCTTTGTCGATCGGGCGCAGCAGGGATTTCAAGACGCCAATGCCTATCGAACGGCGCGTCAGAGATTGATCGAGGAGGGATGCGGGGGTGATCTTCTGCTCTTCTTCGCCGCTTGGAATCGCCTCCTGGCCGAAGGAGGCCTCGCCCCCTTGCTTCGAAGCCCCATCCTTTCGGTTCAGAAACCGCTCGGCCGCCGGCCGGTGGCGATCGTCCCACGGACCCAATTAACCCCGCAGCTGGCGGAGGGGCGGATCGTCCTCGATCTCGGAGATGATCGCTTCTGGCTCCTCCCGCGAGATCTCAGCGGACGAACCCTCCTCTTCACGATGCGCCATGGAGTCTCCCGCGTCGAAAGCAAGACGCATCGCGTCGGCAGCCGCCTCGCCAACACGTTGGAGTTGGGGAAAGGGATCCCGAAGGCCGATGCGGTCGGCGCGGCCCTCGCCCGGATGGTCGGGGTCGTCGGCCAACAGCTCGATTTCCTCCATTTGGAAAACTACCTCGACCCGCGGTCCTTCCGGCATCAGATCAGCAGCAGCCCGAACACGCGCCAGCTCTTCGAGCGGGTCGCGGGGGCGCTCATCGCGAACTATCAGGATGTCCAAGCCGCCACAATCGACCCGGCCTTGGAATCTCAAGATTTCGGATGGGTCACCGGCCTGGAGAAGACCGCCGAGGCGGAGGAAGCAGGGCGCGCTTTTGGAGTCGACGCCAAAACCGCCAAGCGGCTGATGAAGCATCCCCTCTACTGCTACCCCGGAGGCAATTCGTTCTTCGATCTCTACGTCGATGTCGTCGACGGCCTGCATCGGATCGCCCGATCGAACCAGGGAGGGGTCGCCGCGCTCTACACCCACAGCTCCACGCTGCGGGCCTTGATCACCTATCTCGACCCCCGGCCCTTTCATGAAGCCTTCTCCGAATTCGGAGAGTACAAAGAGGGCCAGGACAACGTCGTCCTTCTTTCGTATGAAAACGGCCGGCTCTCCGGCTACTCGACGGCGGTGGGGCTCTCCGAGCGGGAGCGGACGGCGCGAGAGGCCTGGATCACCGTGGAGCGGGAGCGGACCGGAAAGGTGACGCTGCGCCCGCACCAGATCCGCCAAGTCGTCGCGCTGGTTTCCGGCGGGGATTTCGCCGGCGCCGGGGCCGCGCTCAAAGAGCTTCGGGCCGCCGGAGATCGGAGGGGGATTGCGGTCCACTTCGTCCGCCACGGATTCTTAGGGTTGGTCAATAACTGGATTGAACAATTCACCGAGCGGGAGATGCGCGGGATGGCCGGCTTCGCCAGCAGTCCCATCGGAAGCAGTCGCTTCGAAGATTTCAAAGAGGAAGAGGTCCAACAGGTCGCGATGCGGAATCTGGCGCCCTATCTGGAGAACGGCGCCCTGGTGGTCATCGGGGGAGACGGAAGTCTTCGCGGCGCCCGCGCCTTGTTTGAAAAATTCGGCGTGCAGGTGGTCGGCCTTCCGGGAACGATCGACGACAACCTCGCCGGGACGACCTCGCTCGGCTTTCATTCGGCGGTCGCGCTGGCCAACCACTCGTTCGAATCGCTGAAGGCGACGAGCGCGGCGATGGGGAGCATTTTCTTTGTCGAGGTGATGGGGGCGGGGGCCGGCCATCTCGCGCTCGCCTGCGCCTATCAGGCCCGCGCCGAAGGGGTCTTGGTAAACGAACATCCCGACCCCGACGCCTACATCGACCAGGTGATTCTGGGAAATCTTAAGCGGTCGATGGGGGTGCCGAACAAAAGCCACCTTTTCGTGGTGGCGGAGAAGACGCCGCATCGGCATCATCCGATGGGAGGGGTGCATGGGCTGGTCGACTATATCGCCCAGACGATTGCGAAGTGGCCCTCCCCGCGAACGGAGCAGGGCCACTATCCGTTGACAGTGGCGACGAAGGCGACCATCCTCGGCCACACCCTGCGGGGCGCGCCGCCGACCCCTCTGGATAAGATCCTCGGGCAGCATTTCGCTTACGAGACCCTCCACCGCCTGGTGGAACGGCCGGAGAGTGCGGTCGGCTGTCTTCTGGCCTGCCGGGGAGAAGGACCGGTCGAAGCGATCCCGCTTCACAGCGTCACGGCGAAACCATTCGACTGGGAGCTCTTCTCACGGATGCACGGGCTGGATTCGATTAGGAATCCGGAATGAGGAATCGGAACCCGATTCTTTTGACTTCGATGCCCATTGTTTTCGTCAGTCTCCGATCGCGAGCAGCGGCCATCCCCCTCTCCTCGCTTCGTCGCTGAGCTCCCGCAACGCCAGTAGAAATTGGAGCGCCCCGTCGCGGCTGCACGGTTTCCCCTCCGGCTCGGTCTCCAGGCCGATCACCTCCGGCGGCTCCAGCAACGGCGGCAGCGCCTCCTTCCCGTAAAGCCCCTCCAGGATCGAGAGAAGATCGTCCACCTCCCGCTCCAAGAGGGAGAGCCGTCCTCCCTCGAAGCGGGTATCGGCGTACGGGTCCAGGTTGGTTAAATTGGGAAGAGGGATCCCCTTCTGAATGGAAACCCGCCGAAAGTATTCCCGCAGCTCCGGCTCCAAAACAAGCGCCTTCTCTCTTCGGGCTTCCTCGGGGGAGACTCCGATCGCAAAGGTGATCGCCATTACTTCACCGGAAAGGCGGTGACGACCCGCCCCCCCTCATCGATCACGACCCGCAGGGTGCGCAACGGCTTTTTCTCCGGGCTGGTGCCGATGCGGGTGCGGTAGGTCACTTCAAAAATATATCCGCGGCGCCCGTCGGTATTCTCTCGAATGCGCGCATCGGGACTCTTCAACGTGTAATCGATCCCGTCGCTGACATCAAAGCCCTTCACAAAGCGGCTTTTTCCCGGAACCGTCGCGTCGGAACCGTGCCGGGGCAGGATGTGTTGATAGAGGGTTTTGTTCGAGAGGACATATCGGTCGGCCGCCCGCCGGGCGCGTTTCTTCAGCGCGGCGTCCGCCGCCGTTTCTTTTGTTTTAGTCGGCGGCGTCCTGACGTTTTTCATTTCTTGCGCCGCCGGACCGGACGGGACCGATGGAGCGGGACCGGGAATGGAATCGAGGAGGGACGAGGCCGGGGGGAGGCTCTCCACCTGAGAGAAATCTTCTCCGAAAAGAGCCAGCGCGGGAAAAAGGAAGAGAAGGGCCAGAAGGAGCCCCTTCCAAGGAAGAGAAGATAGAAACTGTATCGATCGAAGAAAGGCCTGATTCACGGAAGCGGATCTCGGGTCAGATTGTGCTGTATGCTAAACGGTATACCGGATGATGCCCTCCTTGTCAACGGACCGCGACGGTTAAAAAACGCGATCTTACGACTTTTCCAGTTTTTTGAAATAATTTTGGATCCGCCGCGCGTTGGTGCCGACATCGCTCTTGCCGACCCGGGAGACCGAGCGGACGTCGATCCGGCTTCCGTTGTCGGCCGGGCGGATTCGGATCACGATATCATCCTTGAACCCGAACCAGAAGGTGGTGTCGGTCGCCTCGATCCGTCCCTCCTCCTTGTTCGCATCGACGATCTGCCAATCCATCGCCCGCGCCGCCGCCACCGCCCGGTCAAACGCTTGCTCGGGGGAGACCGGCAGAGTGATCGGGCCGAGGTCGGGATAGCCTCTCTTTTGTTGTTGGGCGATCTCCGGGCCGCCGTACTCGGCCGGGTTGGGGGAGCCTTCGCGGATGCGGAGGATCGCGACGAACTCCGGCGGATGGTCGGTGTCGGTGGTGATGTCGTGGATCGGCGGCACGCGCCGCGCGGTCATCATCCACTGCACCGGGATGGCGAAGATCGCAATCCCGACGGCGAAACCGAGCAAGGCGGTGATCTTCTCCGCCCGCGTCCCGCGGCGGCGCAGCCCGATGAGGCCGATCAGAGAGACGATCGCCGCCGCCGCCCCGCCGAGCGCCCCCCACTGCAGGAGCCAGAACCCGGTCCGGAAGTGCCATCGTTCCAAACGGGTCCCAAACCCCGCCGTGATCGCCATGAAGGCGGAGAGAAGGGCGAGAGAGAGACCGATGCGGGCGAGATAAGCCCAGGCGGGTGTGCCTCGGGTTGTCTCTGTGCGTTCAGCCATCGGATTTTCCTTATCGAGTGAAAGCGCAGCGCTATCGTACCGGCAATCGACCCGCGAAGTCAATAAAACCGGATTAGAATCGATTAGAGAAGCGAATGGAATGGGCGTTGCCAGATTCCAATCTTGAAGTGATCAAGAAGAGAAAAAGCTTTGCCCCCTCACCCAACCCTCTTCCGTCCAAGGGGGGAGAGGGAAATGAGACACGATCAACGATCCGCGGTCGACGAAATCAATGGAGGATTGATTTCAACGGCCGACATCCGTTTAAATGATCCCAGCCGCATTCATCAGAGCGTTAGGCAACCATGCGTTCGTTGAGAACCCCGTTGATGCTGGCCGTTCTTCTCTGGGGGGCCTGCGCCGCCCCGAAGAACGCCCTCTTCCCTCCCGAAGCCGGCGCCCCTTCGAAACCGGTCTACATCGTCAACAACGGCTGGCACGCCAGCTTCGTCGTCCGGCGCGAAGATGTCCCGCCCCCGGTCTGGCCGGAGGGCGGCGACTTTCCGGAGGCGACGTATCTTGAAGTCGGATGGGGGGACAAGGATTACTATATGTCCTCCCGCTTCAATCTCTGGTATGCCTTCAAGGCGCTCTTCTGGCCGACGCGGAGCGTCCTTCACATCGTCGGTTTTAATGAGCCGCTTTCAGCTTTTTTTCCGGAGAGCGAGATCGTTGAGATCGACCTCGCCCCGGAAAGCTTCGCGCGGCTCTGCGACACCGTCCACGACAGCTACGCGCATGACGACCGCGGCCGGACGATTCCGCTCGGACCGGGCCGCTATGGGAACAGCCTCTTCTATCTTTCAGACGAGAAGTACCACCTCTTCAAAACGAGCAACGTCTGGACGGCCCGGGCCCTCCGGTCGGCCGGCGTTCCGGTCCATCCCGGCCGCTCGATCACCGCAGGAGGGTTGGCGGCGCAAGTGCGCCCGTTCGGCCGGCCCCTTCCCGGACCCGGCCGGGAAGATCGAATCGAGCGGTCTGATTCTCCGCTCCCGGCGGGGAAATAGAAGCTTGATTCCATGCCGAAACGCTGTTAGATTAGCCGGATGGCGACACGGAACAACAAACGAAAGAAGTCTCCGGGCAAGCCGAAAACGACCCTGCTGCGGCCGCTGACGGAAGACATCGACTATCTGGAAGACCTCCTGCGCCGGATCATCCTGGAGCAAGGAGGAGAATCGCTCCTGAATCTGGTCGATCAATTCCGGGGGATCTGCCGCGAATTGCGCGATCGGTACAATGCCGACCTGGAACGCAAGCTCCTTCAGATGATCGACCGGCTCGATCTGCCGACCTGCACGCAGCTCGTCTCCGCCTTCGACCTTTCTTTCAACCTCCTCAATGTCTCCGAGGAGAACTTCGGGATGCAGGTCCGCCGGGAGCGGGAGCGGAAGGGAAAGCGGGTCGAAGGCTCTCTCGACGATTACTTCTCCGAAGCGGAGCGGCGCGATCCCTCTTTTTGGCACGATCAGCTGGCGCAGATGCGGATCATGCCGGTGATCACCGCCCATCCCACCGAGGCGAAGCGCCAGACGATTCTGGAAAAATACCGAACGATCTATCTCTTGATGTTCAAGCGGGAGAGCCCGATCTGGACGCCGCAGGAGATGGAAGCGATCAAGAAAGAGCTCCTCAACCAGATCACCCTCCTCTGGCAGACCGGCGACATCCATCTCGATCGCCCGACGGTGCGGGAGGAGGTTCACAACGGCCTCTTTTATTTCCGCGAAACGTTCTATCCGATCATCCCCAAAATCTACAGCGAGATCCGCGATCAGCTCCGGACCCAGCATCCCGAGACCGACATGATCATCCCGCCGTTCCTGCGGTTCGGCTCCTGGATCGGCGGGGATCGCGACGGGAACCCGTCGGTCACCGCGAAAGACACCGAGTGGACCGTGCTTCGGCAGAAGGAGCTGATCTTCCAACTCTACCTGGAGTCGATCAATCATCTGCTGGTCGAGATGAGCCAATCGAAATACCTCGTCGGCGTTTCCGAAGCGCTGTCGCTGTCGATTCAGGAGGACGCCGGCGACTTCCCGGACCAGGCGCCCCCCCTCCTTACCCGGAACCCTTACGAACCGTATCGGCAGAAGCTCGGCTTCGTCAAGTTGAAGCTGGAGGCGACCCGGAGCGAAATCGATCATCGGATGGGATTCGGACTCTCCCGCGACAAAGCTCCGGCGCGGGGCTATCGATCGGCGGCGGAATTCATCGACGATTTGGAGATCCTCCGGCGAAGCCTTCTCGAACACAAGGGAAAGCATCCGGCGGAGATCGAGATCGATGCGCTCCTCACCCGCGTGCAGGTCTTCGATTTCTATCTCGCCCGTCTCGACGTCCGGCAGGAGGCCGAGCGGCATCGGAAAGCGGTTCAGGAAATTTTCGACCGGCTTCAGATCTATCCCCACTACGCCCAGGCCGACGAGAACAAGAAGGTCGAGATCCTAACGAAAGAACTTCTGACGCTGCGGCCGCTGATCCCCCCTTTCCTCACCCTCTCCCCCGAGAGCCAGGAGGTGATCGAGACCTTCAAAAGCATCCGGAAGATCAAAGAGGGGATCGATCCCGACGCGATCGGCAGCTACATCATCAGCATGGCGTCGGGAATGAGCGATGTGCTCCTCGTTCAGCTTCTCGCGAAAGAGACCGGCCTCTGCGGGCCGACCCTCGACGGCGGCTACGAGAGCGGGCTCGACATCGTTCCTCTCTTCGAGCGGATCAACGACCTGCGGTCGGCGCCGGAGATCATGGACGGCCTTTTTAAAAATCAGGCCTATCAGAAGAGTCTCCTCGCGCGCGGACGAAACCAGGAGATCATGCTCGGCTACTCCGACAGCAGCAAGGACTCCGGCATTCTCACCTCCACCTGGGAGCTCTACAAAACCCAGAAGATCCTCCGGGACGTCGCCCAGGCGCATCAGATCCATCTCACCCTTTTTCACGGGCGCGGCGGGAGCGTAGGCCGCGGCGGCGGGCCGACCCATCGCGCCATTCTGGCCCAGCCCCCCGACACGGTGATGGGGCGGATCAAGATTACCGAGCAGGGAGAGGTGATCTCCTCCAAGTATGCCAATCAGGGAACGGCGACCCACAACCTGGAGCTGCTGATCACCGGCGTCTTGAAAGCAACGCTGAACGGCAAAATCTTAAAGAAAGAGTCGCGGCTGATCGCCCGATACGAGGAGACGTTCGAGGAGATCTCCGAGATCGCCTATCGGCTCTATCGCGATTTCATCGGCGATCCCGACTTCTATCGCTACTTTCAAGAGGCGACGCCGATCTCGGAAATCGGACATCTCAAGATGGGATCCCGCCCCGCCTTCCGGCACGGCGTCCAGACGATGGAGGAGATGCGCGCCATCCCCTGGATCTTCTCCTGGACGCAGAGCCGGCAGCTCGTCGGCGGATGGTTCCCGGTCGGCGCGGCCTTCAACTCTTTCGTCGACAAGAATCCGGCGGAGAACGGGCCGTTGCTCCAGGAGATGTACCGCTCCTGGCCCTTCTTCAACAACCTCATCGACAATATTCAGATGACGCTGGCCAAGGCCGACATCCACATCGCCCAGCACTATGCCGACCTGGTGAGCGATCCCGCGCTGAAGAGGCGGATCTTCGGGCGAATCCGGTCGGAGTTCTCGCTGACCGCCGAGATGCTCCGCCTGATTACCGGGACCGAGGAGATCCTCGGCAACGACCCGACCCTTCAGCAATCGATCCGCCTGCGCAACCCCTTCATCGACCCGATCAACTATATTCAGGTGAACCTCATTCAAAAACTCCGATCGCAAAAGCTCGGCAAGAAAGAGCGCGAGGAGGTGATCCACGCCATCCTCCTGACGATCAACTGCATCGCGACGGGAATGCGGAACACGGGGTAGGGCGGTTGCGGATTTCGGAATGCGGAGCTTAAAATTCCATTTTGGGAAAATCGTTTCGTTTAGTTCGTTTAGATAGAAGAGCGGCCCGACGCGTTCAGCGATTTTGCAGGGCGCTGACCCAAAGCCATTGCAGGCAGCTCTGGGCCGACTCCAGGATCGCTTCCCGGCCGGAGGAGGGAAGCGGCCGGCAGTAGGTTCCCCCATCTTTCGTCGACACCAACCGGCTGTAGGGGGGCGATTTGAAGACGAGGGCGGCATAACGGCGCTGCCACGACTGGAACGCCAGATCGAGCACGTCAATAAGCGCTTTGTTGCTTTTCCCCTTCCGTTCCCAGGCGACGCCCGATTCGCTTAACCGTTCCCGTTCCCGATGCAACCGCGCTTCATATTCTTTCTGACCGTCCGCCCGCCCGAGAAGCTCCACCTTCCAGCCGTTCAGCTTCGCCGCTTCCGCATTGCACGAAGCAACCACCTTCTCGTCGGCCGACGGGGCAGAACAGCGATTCGGCCGCGGGGGTTCGCCGCTCTTCCTGTCGGAGTGGGCGCCGCTTTTCAGAGCGGCGAGCGCGTCTGTGAGGGCGAGCTCACTTCCGGCGATGTCGCGCTTCACGGCATCGATCTGGCCTTGCGTCCGGATTGCTTTCGCATACTCCCCCTGGAACTCGGCCGCCTCGGAGAGAAGCCCTCTTAATGCCTCTTCCGTGGCGCCGGCATGCCGAGGGAGCAGAATAAAAAAGAGCGTAACCAAAATCGTTCCAATCATCCATCTCAACGGACGTTTCTCCCGGATAAGTTTCGGCACTTTACAAAATCGGTCTGCAAAAGTCAACGGAGATCCCATCCCTAGAGGAGATCCACTCCGCGCTTGACTCCGCCCGGTTTATACCGTAAATAAGAGCGGTATGGATCTGATCGCGGAGATCCGTATCTAAAATAGACAGGCCGAGACGTGTGGGCATCCTTCCTTAAAACAGCGCCTCAAAACCTCTTTCATGCGGCGGGCTTCGCGCCGAGCGTCCTCTTCATTACCTTTTTATATCTTCTTCTGCGGCGCGCCCGCAGCTCGATGCGGCGGCTCGCGCTGCTCGCTTTTCCCGGCACCTTCACCCACGAGCTGCTCCATTTTATCGTCGGAACACTATTATTGGCGAAGCCGGCCGGTTTCTCCGTTTGGCCCAAACGCGCGGATGGAGGATGGCTGCTCGGTTCGGTCTCTTTTCGCAAGATCAACCTGCTCAACGGCGCCTTTGTCGGCCTGGCGCCGCTCCTTCTCCTCCCGCTGGCCTGGCTCTCTCTGACCCGCCTCGTCCTCCCTTTTTGGGTACATCATCAGTGGGCGGGGTGGACGATGGCAGGCTACTTCACCGCCACGCTCCTCTTTTCCGCCCTCCCTTCCCTTCAAGACTTCAAGGTGGCCCGCCCTTCGCTTCTGCTCTACGGAACGCTCGGAGCGATTGGGTGGCTGTGGGGTTCATCGGGCGGACGAGCCTGGTTTCAGTGAGGAGTGAGGTGAGCGACATTACCTTTGAAGACATTCAGGCCGCGGCGCAGCGATTAAAGGGGGCGGCTCATCGGACGCCGATCGCGACCTCCCGCTCGTTGAACCGGCAGGCCGGCGCGGCGCTCTTTTGCAAATGCGAAAATTTGCAGCGGGTCGGCGCGTTCAAGTTTCGGGGCGCCTTCAATATGATCAACCAATTGAGCGAAGCGCAGCGGCAGCGCGGGGTGGTCGCCTTCTCCTCCGGAAATCATGCGCAAGCGGTCGCGTTGGTCGCGAAGCTGCTCGCCCTCCCCGCCGTGATCGTCATGCCGCACGACTCCCCGGCCGTGAAGCTCAAAGCGACGCGCGGCTACGGCGCGGAGGTGGTCCTCTACGATCGTCACCGGGACAACCGCGAAGTGATCGCGAAGAAATTGTCTGACGAACGGGGTCTGACGCTGGTGCCGCCGTTCGATCATCCGCAGATCATCGCGGGGCAAGGAACCGTCGCGCTGGAACTTCTCACGGACCTCCCCGATCTCGACGTTCTGGTGGCGCCAATCGGCGGCGGCGGACTGATCAGCGGATGCAGCATCGCGGCCCATGCGATGCTGCCCGCTCTCCGGATTGTCGGCGTCGAGCCGGAGAGCGCCAACGATACGTCTCTCTCCTTGGAGAAGGGTTTAATCGTATCGACCCCGCTCTCGCCGTCGATTGCCGACGGGCTGCTCACCCCCGCGCCGGGGAAGCTCACCTTTCCGATCATGCAGCGGCATGTGGAATCGGTCGCGTTGGTGACCGACGATGAAATTGCGGAGGCGGTGCGTTTCCTTTTGCTTCGGATGAAGCTGCTGGTTGAGCCGAGCGGGGCGGCTGCGGTCGCCGCATTGATGGCGGGGAAAGTTCCAAACGTGCAAGGCAAAAAGATCGGCGTCGTCCTCTCCGGGGGAAATGTTGATCCGACGCCGTTAGCGAGGATCTTGACATCCGGCGCCGGAAATTTTAAAGATCAAATCCGTTGAAATGTTGGCACTCGCGATGAGACATATCGGCTGGAGCGGACAGACTTCATCCTCCGGTATTGCGTGATGCTTCCGAACATCGACGCTGGGTGCTGCCGGTCAGTGGTGGCCATCAGTCCCCCTCGCGTCTACCGGGATGATCCACCCCTCCGTACAAACGACAGCAACCACGACCGGGACCACCGGATCTATCAGCGGGGATCAGTATGAAGCATTGCGCTGCAATACATCGGCAACGACGTCTTCCCGGTCGTCAGCCGTGAAGGATCGCAGACGGTGAATGAAGCAAGGAGTCAAGCGCAAAGAACCTGCGGTAGTGTCCCCATTTAATTATAGAGACTGTTCAAAGACTAAAGAGCGTTGGAATGGGGCGTTGCCCCAAGCCCCACCGCGGGGGTTGCTTGCCCAACCCCCTTCGGCTTCCCAAGGGACACCAAGGGGAGCAAGCCCCCTTGGAACCCCGACGGTCGAACTCGGCGCGACCGCGCAAGAGCGGCGCGGATCGCCCCTCAAACA
>SCUR01000217.1 GCA_004297235.1 Candidatus Manganitrophaceae bacterium
GGGCGTTCCACTCCTCCACCGCCAGGCGGGTCCCCCGCTCGACGTCCCCTCCGAGCTTGCTCTGGTCGCCGGTCATCGGACCGGCGACCCCGATCACGATCTCAGCGGGTCCTTGGTTTCCCCTCTGACAGCCGGCGACGGCGCTCGCGAGGAGCGCGATTAAAAGAAAAGATGTTCGAACCATTTAAAAATTCCCCCTTCACATGATTGCGTCGGCTCCGTTCCTTCGATGAAGGCCTCTTCTTTTCCATCGCGGCAGATCTTTCCGTTTTCGTTGACTCGCTTAAAAACAATCCCGGTCGGCGGGGTAAATTCCGTCGGCGGTGTCGCGGCGAGCGCTTCCTTCATGAAGGCGGTCCAGATCGGCAGCGCCGCCTGCGCCCCCGTCAGCTCCACCGGATCGTTCTGATCGAATCCGACCCAGACGATCGTCACCAGCTCCGGCGTATATCCGGCGAACCAGGCGTCCCGTTCGTCGCTGGTGGTTCCGGTTTTCCCGGCGGCGGGACGGTCGAAGCCGAGCTTTCGGACCCCCTGTCCGGTTCCCGATTCGATCACCCCCTCCATCAAGTGAGTCACAAGAAAGGCCGCCTGCGGCGAGATCGTCTCCGACGGCGGGAGGCCTTCCGAATCCGATGAATCGAGGCGCAGATTGGCCGGATCGATCACTCCGGAGACAAAGAGCGGCTCGTGCCGGATTCCCTGGCTCGCCAGGGTCGCATAGGCGACCCCCATCTCCAGCGGGGAGACCTCGGAGGTCCCGAGCGCCAGGGAGGGGAGGTCCTTCAAGGGACTCGTCACCCCCAATCCGCGGGCGGTGGTGATGATCTTTTCGATGCCGACCTCCTGAGAGAGGCGAACGGTCGCGGCGTTCAGCGATCGCTCGAGCGCCGCCCGCAGCGTGACCGGGCCGAGATAGGTCCGATCATAATTTTGCGGTGTCCAATCGCGCCCCCCGGCTTGCAGGGTGATCGGGGCGTCCTCCACCTGGCTGAGCGGGGTATAGGGCTCCTTCCCGTTCGCCGCCTGGTCGAAGGCGGCGAGATAGACGAACGGCTTAAAGAGCGATCCCGGCTGGCGGCGCGCCTGGGTCACTCGATTAAATTGGGTGGTGCCGTAGTCCCGGCCCCCGACCAACGCGCGAACCTCCCCGGTTCGGGGATCGATCGCCACCAGCGCCCCTTGCAGCTGCCGCTCCGGCTCGACCCGTTTGAGGTGAGGGTACTGCCGCTCCAGCATCTGGAGTCCGTTGCGGAGTTTCTCTTCGGCGATCCGCTGCAGCTCGACGTCGAGCGCGGTAAAGACCCGCAGCCCCCCCGAGTTCAAAAGATCGCCGGGAAAGGCCGCCGCCAGACGCTGACGGACCTCGTCCACGAAATAAGGGGCCACATTCAGCCGCTCCCGCACCCTGCGCCCGGAGACCGTCTCCGCGCGCGCCTGGACGTATTGAAGGAGGGTGATCTTCTGCTCGGAGAAAAGCCGCTCCAGAACCAGGTTGCGACGTTGGATCGCCTTCTTCAGATTTTTCTGAGGGGAGAGGGTATTCGGAGAGCGAATGACCCCGGCCAGGAGGGCCGACTCTCCGATCGTCATCTCGCTCGGCGGCTTGCCGAAGTAAAACCACGACCCCTGTCCGATCCCGTAGATCCCCATGATCCCATTTTGGCCGAGGTAGATTTCGTTGAGGTAGGTCTCCAAGATCTCTTCTTTCTTGTAATGCCGTTCGAGGAGGAGCGCCATGATCGCCTCGTTGACCTTTCGGTTCAACGTCCGGTCGCTGTCGAGATAGAAATTCTTCACCAGCTGCTGCGTCAGCGTGCTGCCTCCCTGCACGATCCCGCCGGCGCGAAGATTGGCCCAGGTGGCGCGGAGGATCCCGCGCGGATCGATCCCCCTGTGCTCGTAGAAACGGCGATCTTCCATGGCGATGATGGCGTCGATCAGGATCGGCGGGGCTTCCGACAGGCGGATCAAGGTTCGCTCTTCCCAGGTCCCTTCATAGAATCCGCCGATGACCTCCGGCTCGATCGGGATCCGCTCCAGGTCTTCCGCCAGCGAGAGATCGACCAGCCGATCGATCCGTTTTCCCGAAGAGAAGGAGAGGCTCACCGGAATTCCCTGTTGGAGGCGGTCGGGGTAAGCGAAGTCGCGAAGATGAATTTCCAGGTTGCCTTCGGTGAGATAATATTCCCCCGGTTTTCGGACTGGCCGTTTCACCGGATGGTAATTAAGCCGTTTCAGGCGGGTGATCAGCGCGCTCTTCTCGATGTCCAGCCCCTGGGAGAGGACCAGGGGGGCCGAATAGATCTTGGAGGGGAGCTTCCATCGCTGGCCCTCAAATTTTTTGATGACCTGATAATCAAGGTAGACGATGTAGATCGCGGAGAAAGAAAGAATCAGGAGGAAAAGTCCCAAAAAGATGCGGAGGGGTCGGCTTTTTTTCTTTTTTTTCATTTGTAAATGTATATCATTTTCCCCTTAAATATTCAATGGAAAAGGGCGCTTGACGTTGACAGCCGCCGGCGATCGTGCTAATCGTCAAGCGAAGAAAATTGCGGGAGGGGTGTAGATCATCCGATGCAGCAGGACGCCGTTTTAATGATCTTTGCAAAAGCGCCCGATCCGGGATCGGTCAAGACCCGTTTGCAGCCAATTCTCACCCCGGAAGAGCGGGCCCGGCTGCAGGAGGCCTTTCTGCTCGACACGCTGGCCCTGACCGATTCGCTCCCGGTCCGGCGGGCATTGGCCGCGGCCCCCTCCGTCGGGCATCCCTTTTTTGTCCATTGCAGCCAAGCGCGGTCGATTCCGTTGGTGCGGCAAGAGGGAGAAAGCTTGGGGGATCGAATGAGGAATGCTTTTGAGTGGGGGTTCCGACAGGGATTCCAGCGGGTGGTCCTCATCGGGTGCGATGCCCCGACCTTGCCGGCCGATTTCATCCGGGAGGCCTTTGAAGATCTCCGCCATGTTCCGGTGGTGATCGGGCCGAGCCGGGACGGCGGCTATTACCTCATCGGCGCGCGGCCGCCGCTGGCCGATCTCTTCAGCGGGGTTCGGTGGGGGAGCGATCAGGTGATGCTGGAGACCCTCAAAAAAATAAATGCGGAGAAGATGGAGTGCGCGCTGCTCCCCTTCTGGTATGACATCGACCGGCCGGCCGATTTGATCCTCCTCAAAGAAATGCTCGAACTGGATGCCCGGCGGGGAAGACCGCGGCCGAAGGAGACCCACGCCTTTCTTCGCTCCCTCTCCTGGGAAGGCCGCGAAGAGAAAGAGAAGAAATGAAGCCGATCGGATTGTATATCGACTTTCCCTTCTGTCTGGCCCGCTGCTCCTTCTGCGCCTTTAACATTCAAGGATACCGGGAGGGCTTTGCCGGTCGGTATGCCGAGGCGCTTCAGAAGGAGATCGCCGTCTATGCCGAAATGCCGGTCTGGCAGGAGCGGGAGATCACCAGCATCTACTTGGGAGGGGGAACGCCGAGCCTCTATGCGCCGGGGGTTCTCACTGGTCTGGTGGCCCTTTGCCGCACGCGTCTTCCGATGGCCGCCGATGTCGAGGTGACGCTGGAAGCGCACCCGGCGACGATTCATGCCGAAAACCTCTCGCCGTTGCGGGAAGGAGGGATCAACCGCCTCTCGATGGGGGTGCAATCGTTTTCGGATACGCATCTGGAAGCGCTCGGCCGCCACCACACGGCGGAGGGGGCGCGAGCCGCGTTTTTTGCCGCCCGCGCCGCCGGTTTCACCCATATCGGCATCGATTTGATCTATGCGCTGCCCGATCAAACTTTTTCCGGCTGGGAAGCGACGCTTCAGGCGGCGATCGACCTGGCCCCGGAGCATCTCTCGTTGTATGCGCTGTCGATCGAAGAGGGGACCCTTTTTGACAAGAAGGCCCGGGCCGGTCTTCTCTCTCTTCCCTCGGAAGGAGACGCCGTCGCGCAGTATCAGGCCGCGCAGGCGCGCCTGGCGGCCGCCGGTTATCGGCAGTATGAAATCTCCAACTTCGCCCGGCCCGGCGAGGAGTGCCGTCACAATCTCCTCTACTGGGATCGGGGCGAGGTGCTCGGCATCGGCCTCTCCGCCCACTCTTATCTCGATCAGGAGCATCGGGCGAACACCGATTCGCTCCCGGCCTATTTAGAGATGATTGCGTCGGCCCGCCTGCCGGTCGATCGGGTGGAGAAGGTCAGCCCGGAGGCGCTGAGAAAAGACCGGATCATCTTCGGATTGAGAAAAACCGAAGGGGTGCCGCTCGAATTGTTGGAAGAAGATGTCTCCCTTCGACAGACCGCCGACCGGCTGATCTCGGAGGGGCTCCTCGTCATCGATCACCGGCAGATCCGACTGACCTCCAAGGGGCTGCTCCTTGCCGATGAGGTCGCCCTCGCCTTCATCTGATTCTCTTGATCCGCCCGCCGTTTCGATCCCCCTCTCGCGTCGCCTTCCGCCGTCACCGCTTCAGCTTCTCCAGCACCTTCGACATCCGCGGAAACAGCGTAGGCCGGATCGTCCAATCGATTGCCGACCAGAGCGGTCCCAAGTCGTTCTTCAAATCCCGATAGCCATCCTCCCCCTGTAAAAAGAGGCTGAAGCGGGTCCATCCGAAGCGCCGGCTCAATTTTCCCTTGAGGCGGTGGAAGAGAACCTCCGCGGTCAACGCCGGGGCGAGATGGAGAAGGAACCAGAGTTGATAAGCAACCTTCAATTCCGGGAGAAGATCCCGTTCGACTTCCCGGCGGTAGCCTTCCAGGTCGGGCGCCTCCCCGGAGAGATAAAGGGCGAGGTGCTTCGCCGCCGCCCGGCCGCTCCAGATCGCGCTGTGGATCCCCTCGCCCGTCAGCAGATCGACCAGCCCGGCGGCATCGCCGACCAAGAGAAGAGGGCCGTCGACCAGGGGCGCGTCCGGACGTCGAAAAGGGAGCGGCGCGGCGCGGAGGCCCCAGAGAAGCGCCGGGTCGAAGCCGTAGAAGCGGACAATATCATCGAGTCTCCCGCGCAGGGTCGATCCCATCGACGGCAGCGCGCCGAGGCCGATATTGAGGTGATCTCCCTTTGGGAAGAGCCAATGATATCCGCCGGAGACTTCGCCCAGGTCAATCCCGACCCGGTGTCGCCACTGTTCGGGAAAACGGCCATTCGGAGTGATATTTCCCTCCAAGGCGATGATTCGCCAGTGCCGCACCGCCAGCCCGGCGCGCTTGACCGTCGGTCCGGTCGCGCCGTCGGCTGCAACGAGGGTCCGCCCCTCGAACGTCTGATTTCCCGCACGGACGATCACATGGGATGCGCGGCGCTCCACCTCGCGAAGCGGCGTCCGCTCCCGCACAACGGCGCCGGCCTTCACCGCCTGCTCGATCAGAAAGTGGTCCAACCGGCAACGTTGGGTCAGATAAAAAATCGGTTCCGCCGCGTCGCGGGCGAAACCGCCGCGGCGGGAAAAGGTAAAATGCATCCCATGAACAGACCGCTCGATCACCGGTCCAAGGTGAAACGGC
>SCUR01000218.1 GCA_004297235.1 Candidatus Manganitrophaceae bacterium
GCCTCGATATGGCGGGCGATCGTGTCGAGCGACTTTTGGCGATACGCATTCGGATCGTCTTCCCGAAGACGCTCAAGTTCCACCGGATCGCCGATCGGAACGTAAGAGAGCAGATCGTGCGCGGGGGTTTGATCGGTGACGATGTCGGGGATCTTCCCTCGTCGGACCAGTTCCGGATAAACCGCACCGGCATTTCCGACGAGCCCGACCGAGATCGGCTGGCCGATCCGGCAGGCCGCGCTCACCCATTCGAGCGCCTCATCGAGCCGATCGGTCATCCGATCGCAATATCCTTCTTTGATTTTCCGCTCGATCCGCTCCGGCCGGATTTCGACATCGAGGATCACCGCCTCATTCATCGTCGCCGCCATCGGCTGCGCCCCGCTCATGCCACCCATCCCGGCGGTCAAGATCCACTTTCCGCAGAGCGACTCGGTTTTGAAAGCCTGCTTGGCGATCGCCGCAAAAGTCTCATACGTTCCCTGAAGGATCCCCTGAGTGCCGATGTAGATCCAGCTCCCTGCGGTCATCTGGCCGTACATCATGAGGCCGATCCGGTCGAGCCGATCGAACTCCTCGGGCGTCGCCCAGGCCGGGACCAGATTGGAATTCGCGATGATCACCCGCGGCGCTTCCCGGCCGGTCTGGGCGATATAAACGGGCTTGCCCGATTGAACACAAAGGGTCTCATCCGGCGCGAGCGCTTTCAACGCCGCGACGATCCGATGATACTCTTTCCAATTCCGCGCCGCCCGGCCGGTGCCGCCGTAGACGATCAGGCTCTTCCAATCCACCGCCACCCGATCGTCGAGGTTGTTCATCAACATCCGCAGCGCCGCTTCCGTATCCCAACTATGACAACTTCGACGGGTGCCGGTCGGGGCATGGATGGGGGCTTGGGGACGGAGTTCCTCGAACATCGGCCGGCTCATCATTCTCCTCCCACGCTTCCGGGTGCAAATCCGATCACCTTTTTCTCCGCATCTTTTCGTTTGGCCAGCCCGGCGAAGAAGTGGAGGATCAACGCGGCGGAAAGGCGAGCGGTTCGACCTTCTTGATCGAAGACGGGGTTCATCTCCATGATATCGAAGTAGGCCACCTTGCGGTGAGTCCCTGCGAAATAAGCCGCCAGCGAAACCTCTTCGGGGGTAAACCCGTCCGACGAGGGGGCGGAGACGCCGGGCGCAAAGGCCTGGGCGACCGAGTCGAGATCCACTGAGCAAAACATCTTCTCGGCGCCATGCCCGGCAATCTGAAAGGCCTTCTCGATCACCGCGCCGATCCCTTTGCGGCGCGTCTCGGCGAGGGAGAAGATTCGTGCCTTCTTGCCGATCAGATAATCGAAGTGTTCTTTGGCGTTCACGAGACCATTCCCGCCGATTTCAATAAAGTGATCACCGGGAACATTTCCAAGTTTTTCGAGAATATTTCGGAAAGGAGTGCCGCTGGTCGGAATGCCGTTGACCGCTTCGCGGACATCGAAATGAGCGTCGAGGGTCCATCCGCCCACCGTCCCTTCCGTCTGCTGAGCGAGCGCCCGGACCCCCCCGAAGGTCAAATCATGGCCGCCTCCGAGAACGATCGGGACGGCTCCCAGGCCGAGGATCGCCTCCACCGCGGCCGTAAGGCGAGCGTGTGTCTGCTCCACCGACTTCTCATCCGGGACAAGGTCGCCAAAGTCGGCCAAAGAGAGGGTCGTCAGATCGACGTTTTGTTCGAAGTTATAGGCGGTGCCGTACCGTTTTAATTGGAGCCGGATCGCAGAGGGTCCCTCGGCCGCGCCGGCGCGCCCCCCTCCCTGAACCACCCCCGCGTCCGAAGGCACCCCGAGAAGACCTGCAAAAACAGGCTGCCCCTCGTAGGGAGGGAGGAGATTCCGAATCCGCATATCGGCATGGCCGACCGGCTTCTCGTAAATTTGAATTTTGGCGGGTTGTACATGCGGAATCTTCACGCCTTCATTATTGCAAATCAACAGTCGGATGGCAAGGAGGGAACGCCGATCAAACGCGCGGGGAACCGGCGGGTCAGCAAACTTTTTCTCTTTTAGGGATGAATCAGACGGGGGGGAAACCAGGCGAAGATTCTTTTTCAGGCTCTATTTTTTCTTCCACTTCGATGGTGAGGAGTTCTTCGTAACGCTTCAACACTTTTTCCGAATATTTCGTCGGAATCTCCTCTCCCGATTCAAGCCACCGCACCACAGCGGAAGGACCGTAATTATAAGCCGTGAGCGCCAAGCTCAGATCGCCGAACTTCAAGTACAGATCCCAAAGGTAATGGATTCCCAGCTTGATATTGACGAAGGGATCCAACAGGGGATCCTCTCCCTTCCAAACGATATTATTCGTTTCAGCCAACTCTTTTCCGGTCGTCGGAATGATCTGCATGAGGCCGACCGCCCCTTTCGGCGAGGTCGACCAATTATAGAAAGAGCTCTCGGTGGAGATGATCGCGATGATCAACTCCGGATCGAAACCGTACCGATGGCTCTCCTCATTGATGAAAATTGCCAGCGCTCGCTTCTTTTGCGGCCGCAATCCGGTCTTGAAGTTGGATAAAATCTGTAAAACCTTTTTCTCCCGCGCCTTGAAAAGCGCTTCGGGAGATTCGGTCGATCCTTTGACGGAATACGAATGCAGGGGCAAGGAAGCGGTCTGGGAAAATTCGGCCGAGAAGGGATGGAGAAGAAAGAATCCCAACGACATGGTAAGAAAGCAAGGCTTCACATATTTTTTCGTTTTCTGAATCATGCGGCGTTACTTTACAAAAAATATCCCCCTGAGTCAACCCCCTCCAAAGAGGGAATTGACAACCCCTAATCGGTATAATCGAATATGGGATAAAAAATCCAGATTTTCCTTGGAAGGAATCAAGAGGCCTTTGAAAAGACGAATATTTTTGCGCGGGCTATTCTTCTTTCAAAGTAAGGATCGTGACGGCGTCTCCCCCTTCGAGAAGATCGCCCGGACGAAATCGCGCGACATAGGGAGAGGACGATAAGTATTCCCGGATCGCCTTTTTCAGCCGTCCGCTTCCGTGTCCATGGACGAGACGCACCTCCCGTTGACTCCCCAAGATCGCCCGATCGAGAAAACGCTCCAGAATTTCCAACGCTTCCTCCACCCTTTTTCCGATGAGATCGAGGCTCGACTCACCCGAATCGACGGAAATCGGGGCCGACGGTTTCTCCGCCTTTTCCTCTGGGCTCTGAAGAACCCCTTCGATGGCATCCGGCGAAACAGAGAGGGTCTGATTACCGATCCGGACACGGACCTTCTTTAATCCCTCCGGAGAATCAAGCAGCGTTCCCTGCTTTCGGAGTGAAAGGACCTCGACCCGCTGGCCGGCCTGCAACGAGGGCCGGGCCGAATCGGGTTCTCGCCGAACCAGGCCGTCCCCGATTTTTTTCTCAATTTCGCTCAGAGTCTCCCGTCCTTTTTTAATCAAGGCCGGATCGCGTTTTTCTTTCAAAGACGTCATGAGCGCCGCAATTTCGGATCGGGCCTCCGACACCGCCTCGGCCACCTTTTGCCGAACCTTTTTCTGAATCTCCCGCTCGCTCATCTCCCAGCGCGCGGCGCCTTCCTTCTGAATGGCCGCCGCTTCTTCCGCTTCCGCGCGAAGCGCCCCCCACCGCCGGCGCTCCTCCTCCGCCGTCCGCCGCTCCCGCTCCAACTCGGCGATGACCCGCTCCATTGCCGTTTCCTGAGGTCGAAGCTGTTCTCTTGCCCGCGCAAGCACCGACTCGGGCAGCCCCAACCGGGCCGCCATTTCCAGGGCGGCGCTTCGACCGGGGATCCCCAAGACCAGGCGATAGGTCGGAGCCAGCTGCTCCAAATCAAAGGCCAGACTTCCATTCAGGAACCGGGGATCGACTTGAGCCAGGCCTTTGAGAGAGGGATAATGCGTTGTCGTCACAACCCGCATCTCCCGATCGGCCAACTCCATCAAGATCGCCGCAGCCAAGGCCGCCCCCTCGGCGGGATCGGTCGAGGTCACCAACTCGTCGAGCAGAACCAACGCGCCGGCCGGGGCGGCTTCAAGAATGGCCAAAATCTTCTGCAAATGGGCCGAAAAACTCGAGAGATCTCGCGAGAGATCTTGATCATCCCCGATGTCCGCGACCACCGCCGGGAAAAGCGGGATTTCCGAGCCCTCCCGGCAAGGGATCGGAAGACCGGCCCGGACCATCAAAGCCAAAAGGCCGACGCTCTTCAGGAGAACCGTTTTCCCCCCGGTATTCGGGCCGGAGAGGATCAAGGCGCGGTGCCCCTCTTCAATGAGAATATCATTTGGAACAACACTCCCCTTCCGGAGCAGGAGGAGGGGATGTCGGACGTCGAAGAGTCGGATCACGCCCCCTTCATTCACCTGAGGACAGATCCCGCCGATTCGTTCGGCCAGCGTAGCCGAGGCGCGGAGCAGATCGATTTCCGCAAGGATTTCCAGGTTACGCAGCAGCCGCTCCCCTTCTCTCCCGACCGCTTCACTCAGCGATCTTAAGATCCGCTCCACCTCGCGAGCGACCGCCAATTGGGCCACCCTCAGGCGGTTGTTCGGCCCGACCAGCTCCCGCGGCTCGACGAAGGCGGTCGCACCGCTGGCCGAGAGATCATGGACCACCCCTCCCTCTTTGTTCTGATCGGAGACCTTGAAGGGAAGGACAAAGCGGCCGTCCCGCTCGGTATAATAAGACTCCTGCAAAAGCTTTTCGTAACGGGAAGAGCGGAGCATTTTATCGAGCTGCTCGGTGATCGTCTCGCGCGCCCGGGTCGCCTCGGCCGTTAGCGCACGGAGCGCCGGCGTCGCCCCCTCTCGGATCCGTCCCTCCGGATCGATCGCCGATGCAATATTTCGTCGCAACGCTTCCAGCGGTTCCAGCTGGATCGCAATCTGGAAGAGCCGGGGAACCTCTTCCCGTTTCCGGACCAAGAAGGAGCGGACCGATTCGACCTGTTCGAGCAGATCATGAATCCCCCGCAGCTCCGCCCCTTCCAGCACCGCCCCCTTGGCGGCGCGCGTGAAGCAAGGACGCGGATCGGCGACGGCGGAGAGAGGGATATGGCTCGATCCCTTTAAAAGAAGAACCCCCTCCCACACGGCCGAGAGACGTTCTCGAACGGTCTCCGGCGCTTCCAGAAAAGGAAGGGCCCGACAACGCTCCGCCGTGATCGCCAGAACGGTCTGGCGCGCGAGGAAGTCGATGATTTCAGGCCAGCCGAGCGAAACCAAGGTTTGTTCGTAAAGAGAACGGGATTGCATCGTGATTGGATCGATTCCTTTCTCAAATGATTTTATCGGCGCCGGGCGCCGCCGAGTTGCTTAAATAAAGACGACCCGGTACAATCAACATTCGCCGCGGGGTCGCCGCATGATAAGGCGGTCCCGCTGGCGGGTAAATTAACACAAGGATGAGAAAAGGGTCAACGGATGTCGCTGAGCGCCGGACAAATCGGGCAGATCCTTTCAGAATTAAATGAGGCGGTGCAGGGCGGGGTCCTTCAGAAAATCGATCAGCCCCAACCGTGGAGCCTGGTCTTCGAGATTCACCGGCGACGGGAGAGAATCCATCTCTATTTTACCGCGCAGCGGCGCTTCTCTCGAATTCACCTCACCCAGGAAAAACATCCCAACCCTTCCGCCCCCCCCCGGTTCTGCCAACTGTTGCGGGCCCATCTGCGGTGGAAGCAGATTCTCTCCCTTGAACAGATCGGGGACGATCGGATCGTTCAAATGACCTGCGCCTGGCCTCAAAAACAGGGGCCGGGGGTCGGAGAGCCAAGGGAAGAGAGCGAAATCAACCCGCTTCCGAGGACGGATCTCAGCCCCGTAGAGAGAGAGGAGGATTCCTTGCCCGCCCCTCCGCAATCGGCATCTTCGATCTCCCGGGCGCCCGGAACGGTTTCTCTGGTCGCCGAGCTGATGGGGGCGGCGTCGAACTTCTTTTTAATCGATCATCAAGGGATCCTCCTGGGCTCGCTTTTTTCACCTTCGGCCGGACGTTCTCTGCAGGTCGGCCTTCCTTATCTGCCCCCGCCCCTTCATTCGACCGGACTCTTTAAGGAAACGGAGATCCCCCTTGCGGAGCCGGGCCCCTTCCGCTGGAACCGGTCGGTCGAGGCGTATTATCGCCCCCTGGAAGAAAAGACCGCCCAGGAAGAGGAGAAGAAACGACGGCTGGCCCTCATCGAGGAGGGGATCCGTCGTTCTCAGAAAAAGCTGAGGCAGCTCTCCGTCGGCCTGGCGGAAGCTGAAAAAGCCGACCGGTATCGCTACCGGGGAGAGTTATTGAAGGGGGAGCTTCATCGGGTCCGGACCGGAATGAGCGAGGTGACGATCCCCGATCCCGCTCATCCGGAGCAGGCCGAGATGATCCTCTCTCTCGATCCCGCCCTCTCCCCATCGGAAAATCTGGAGCGGCTCTTCAAAAGGTATAAAAAAGCCCAGGCGGCGCAAGCGGCCCTTGAGATTCAAATTCAGAAGACAAAAAAGGAATTAGAAGAGCTGGAGCATCATCGATCGATCCTTTTGGAGGGAGGCGCCGTCGCCATGGCGGGGAAGCCGCCCGCTCCAACGAGAAGAGAAAAAAACAAACGGACCGGCCCGCCGACCTTCCTCTCAGCCGACGGCTGGACGCTGATCGTCGGGAGAAATCACCGGGAAAATGAGGAGATCACCTTCCGGATGGCGCGGGGAAACGATCTCTGGTTTCATGCCCGCGGGGTTCCCGGATCACACTTGATTGTCCGGATGGAGCGAGGGAAGGAGATTCCTTACCAGACCCTGCTCGATGCGGCGACGCTGGCGCTTCATTTCAGCGACGGGAAGAAAGCCGGCAAGGGAGATGTCGTCTATACCCCACGGAAGTACGTCCAGAAACCGAAAGGGGCCAAGCCGGGCGCCGTCCTGGTTTCCCAGGAAAAAAATATTTATATCGAAATCGAACCGAAGCGGCTGGAGCGTCTCTTCGCCAGCACGCTCTGAAAGAGAGCGCCCGGATCAGGCCGACCGGGTGAGAAGGCCGATCAGTTTTCTCCGAAGTCGGCGCAGAGCTTGTATTCGGGAAGATGCTCTTTGACCTTTAAGAGGATTTCATCCGGATTGATCGGCTTGACGATATAATCTTTGGCTCCCAACTCTATGCTGCGGACTTTGGAGGTAGGATCGACCTTGGCGGAGATAATGAGCACCGGAATCTGGTTCATCCCCGGATCGGCCC
This sequence comes from Candidatus Manganitrophaceae bacterium, assembly GCA_004297235.1. Taxonomy (GTDB): domain Bacteria; phylum Nitrospirota; class Nitrospiria; order SBBL01; family Manganitrophaceae; genus Manganitrophus. The sequence continues at coordinate 7,223 of SCUR01000218.1, forward strand.
GCATCGCTTCCATCACCCCGAAGCCGTCGAGCTTCGGCATCATGATGTCCAGAAGAATCAGCGCCGGCATCTCTTCTCGGATCTTTTGGAGGGCTTCGATCCCATCCCTCGCCTCAAAAGTCGCATACCCTCCCTGGTTTAATATCGCCGTTAAAATATGGATTGTGTCTGGATTGTCGTCGACAATCAGGATCCGTTTTGACAATGGACTGTTCCTCCCCCACCCTGGCTCACGCGTGAATGCCGCTCCAGGAGGTTATCCAATCTCGATCATTGGGTCCTTTCCCAATCGATATGAAGCAAAGCAAATGTTGTTATTGTAAATAATTGGGTCTTCGCATTTCAAGGGAAATACATAAAATTGCGGATCACCTTCTGATTATTGGAAAAAGAGGCGATCCGATCCCGGAAAGGACTTGAAAAAAAATTCTGAAAGCATAAGATATGAAGCGGTCTCTTATTCTCTTATCCGACCGCTCGGGGCACATCGCCGGGCCCGACAAAAAGAGCGATTGTTCGACCGGCGTCCTCATTCCAGACTCACCACAAGGAGAACCATTCAATGAATCTGAGATTTGAAAAACTGCCAGGCCCGATCTATCCCGCTTACCTTCGTGTCGGAGAATACTCCATCGCCCTTGAACCCGAGTTGATTCAAGCACTGAAAGAGAGCACCCAGCTCGATCAGACCCGGTTTTTTGAAAACCTCATTCAAAAAGTGGGAATCAACCGATACTTAAGAGAGATGATTCAGGAGGCGGTCTCAAAAGCGGAAGATCCGGCATTGCTGGCGAAACAGCTACAGCAGGAGCTGCAAACACTCTGACGGATGCGGAGCGCGGAATTCGGAGGGTGGGATTAAAAATTAAAAAGTCATCCCTCCCGCTTTCAGCTCCGAGCTTCTCCTACTCAAACTTACGGTCGCGATTCCGTCGGAACATAAGGAAGATCTCTCGGACCGGTATAGAGGCAGCGGGGGCGGATCAACCGGTTATGGTCATGCTGTTCGATCACATGCGCCGACCAACCCGAAATCCGGCTGCAGACGAAAAGCGGGGTGTCGAACTCGATCGGAAGGCCGAGAAGGTAATAAGCCGACGCGGAGTAGAAGTCGAGATTGGGACGAAGCCCCTTTTCCCGCCGCATGATCTCCTCGATCCGACTGGAGAGGTCGAACCACTTTCGATCATTTTTCCTCTCCGCCAATTCCTTTGCATACTTTTTGATAATGTCCGAACGGATGTCCCCGGTTTTTAAAACCCGGTGCCCGAACCCCATGATCCGCTCCTTCCGGGCCAGCCGCTCACGGAGGTATCGCTCCGCGTTTTCCGCCCCGCCGATCTCCAGGAGCATCTTCATCACCGCCTCGTTCGCGCCGCCGTGCAGCGGCCCCTTCAGCGATCCGATCGCCGAAGTGATTCCGGAATGCATGTCGGAGAGGGATGAGACCGTCACCCGCGCCGCGAACGTCGACGCATTGAATTCATGCTCGGCATAAAGAATCAGAGAGACATCCATCACCTTCGCCGAAAAGGGATCGGGCCGCTTTCCGGTCAGCAGGTAGAGGATATTGGCCGCGTGGGAGAGAGAGGGATCGGAAGGGGGTGACTCCCCCGTCCCATTTTTAAAAGCGGCCAGAAGAGATGGGATTTGGCCGATCAGCCGGGTCGCCTTTTGGACGTTCGCCGCGTGATCGTTCGATCCACGATCGGGATCTTCCAGACCGAGAAAGGAGACGGCGGTCCGAAGAAAGTCCATCGGGTTAACGGTGGGAGGAATGCTCTTCAGGAAACGGGGCGTCCCCTCCGGAAGCGTGCGAGATTGCGCCAGCGCCTCCCTGAAATCGGAGAGCTCTTTCCGATTCGGCAGCTTCTCCATCAAGAGAAGATAAGCGACCTCTTCAAAAGAGGCCCGCTCGGCGAGATCTTCGATCCGGTAGCCCCGATAAAAAAGCCCGCCGGTCGTCTCCTCCACATCGCAGATCGCCGACTCGCCGGCCAGAACCCCTTCCAACCCCGGGTAGACGCGATCGGTCGGCGACGTCTCTTTATTTGGGTCGCGCATTCTTCCTCCGCTTCTTTCCCTCGACGGACGACGCAAGCTGCTGATCGAGCCGCTCGTAATCGGCATATCGGATCACCTCGTAGAGCTCGCGCCGGGTTTGCATCTGTCCGAGCAGTCCTCGGGCGGTCCCCTCCTTCTTCAAGACGGCGAGCATCTCCTCCATCGCCCGGGCCGCCGTCCGAAAGAGGGTCATCGGAAAAAGGATCAACCGATATCCCATCTTCGACAGATCCTCGGCGGAGAGAAGCGGGCTTTTGCCGAACTCAGTCATATTCGCCAGCAGGGGACTCTTCACCTTCTCCGCGAATCTCAGAAACTCCTCCGCCGACTCCAGCGCCTCCGGGAAGATCACATCGGCCCCGGCGTCGACATAGCGGCGCGCTCGATCGACGGCGTCGCGCAGATCGGTCACCCCCCTCGCATCGGTCCGGGCGACGATCACGAAATCGGGATCGCGCCGCGCCCGAATCGCCGCTTCGATCTTTTGAGCCATCTCCTTGGCGGGGATGAGACGCTTGCCGGGAAGATGGCCGCATCGCTTCGGGAACTCCTGGTCTTCAATCTGGATCCCGGCCACCCCCGCCGCTTCGAAGGTCTCCACCGCCCGGGCCAGATGCATCCCCTCGCCGAAGCCGGTGTCGGCGTCGGCGATCGCCGGAATCTTCACCGCCCGCGCAATGTAGGCCGCCTGCGTCACCACCTCCGTCAAGGAGAGAAGCCCGATGTCCGGAACCCCGGCCGCGCCGTTGGCCACGCCGGCCCCGGAAATGTAGACCGCCTCAAAGCCGGCTCGCTCGATCAACTCGGCTGAAAACGCATTAAATGCCCCCGGCAGAATGATCGAGCGCTTCTCGATGATTTGGCGAAGCCGTTTTCCAGGTGAGCCGCCCCCCCGAGACGGGGGCTTCTCGGCGATCCCTTTTGCCATCAGCGCTTTCCCCGCACTTTCAACGGGGTTAAGATCTCCCCGATCGATTGCACCTTCTCCAACGCCCAAATCCGGCCGAGCACCTTTTCAACCTGGAGCTTCGAGAGGAGCCGGCCGGCCAGCCTTCGGAATTTCTCCTCCACCTCATCGTCGGTCACCGGATTCTTCGGATGCCCCCTCGGATGGTCGACTCGTTCGACCTCCCGCCGTCCATGCGCCTCCACCTCGACAATATTGGCAATGGCGCCGGGATAGGCGGCGGAGAGCTCGGGATCGGAGAGGACGCGGACCTTCTGCATGAGAAGATGCAGCTTTGGATCGACCAATCGGCGCGGTCCGAACTGCCGAAGTCCCATCTCTCCGTCCATCAAGGCGGCCGCCACACAATAGGGAAGCGAGTGATCGGCCGTCTCCCGTGTCTTTGGATGCCATTTTTCCGGATCGCGGCCGATGATTTCATAGGAGACGTCGGGCGTTCGGATCGTGATCGACTCGATGGAATCGATCCCCCCCTCCAGTCGCTTTCGCAGAAGGAGGGCCGCCTGGACCGCGCTCTGCGCATGATATTCCACCGGGAAATACTTGATGTAGGTCTCCATGATCTTGAAAGGACCGGCGGGATGGAGCGGCGGAAGATCGAACTCGCCCGAGACGACCTTCATGAATCCCTTCTCCCCTTCGAAGATCGGCGCGGGGCCGGTCATTCCGAGCCGGGCCAGCTCGACGGCAAAGAGGCCGTTGCGCACCGCGTTGGCAAAGGCCGCCGCCTTCCACATGGAGATCTCCCCCACCCGCGTCTGCCGAAGCGCCTGGTTCGGGGTGCCGGCCAATCCGACGGCGTGGATCGTCTTCTCTTCCGTCAGCCGCCAGAGTTTCGCCGCCACCAGCGCGCTGGAAAAGGCGCCGTAGGTCACGTGATCCCATCCCTTGGGACGAAGGGCGGCGGCGTCGCACAGCCGGCACTGGATGTCATAACCGAGCACAATCGCCTCGATGAGCGCTTTCCCCCCCCGCCCCGCCGCCTCGGCGGCGGCCAGCGCGGCCGGAATGTTGTCGCTCGGATGGGCCGGCTCTTTGGAAAGATAAGTATCGTTGTAGTCAAGGTAGCGGACGGCGGTGCCGTTGGCGAAGGCGGCGAGATCTTCGGTGGTCCGGTGCGCCTCGCCGAGCAGGGCGGCGCCCGCGCGGAACTGGACCGACCGCGCCACCTTTCGGGCGATCTTGGCGGGAGCGCTCTCCCAACCGCCCAAGGCGCAGCCGAGGGTATCTATGAGGCGGCGCTTCACTTCATGGACCACCTCCGACGGAAGCAGACGGTACGACAGCGCTCGACTGTAATGTGCGAGTCTTTGTGCAAGGGTGGAACCGATCTCGTGACCGGCCGTATGCGCCATGGCTCCTCCTCACTTTTT
>SCUR01000219.1 GCA_004297235.1 Candidatus Manganitrophaceae bacterium
CCCTGCCGGGGCAAATTCCATGGCCGCCATTTTGGATTGGGAAGGGTTCCGATCTCATAATCGGCACCGTCAACCCGAGTTTCTCGACTGGATGACTACGGTCCAATCAATCCCTGCTGTATCGCCAGGGCAATGGCGTGGCCGCGGGTTGAAGCCTGAAGTTTTGCAAGGATATTTTGGACATGAAAATTCACTGTCCTCTCACTGATATGGAGGATATGGGAGATCTCCCAGCTCGTCTTCCCTTCCTTCATCCAGTCCAGAACTTCTCGCTCGCGATGGGAGAGATCGGGGTTGGGGGTGGAGGAAGGGGAGAGGATTCTCATGAGGGCGACATGAAGGTGGGGGATAAGATATTCGAGCACCGTGGCGTGACGCGTATGATCCGACATCGATTGGCCGGCGAAGGAGAAGACGCTCCCGGCGCCGTTGCGCCGGCAGGCGATACCCAGCGTGACTCCCTCCGATAAGCCGAACGCTTCGGCGCTTCTGATGAATTTCTGCTCGCGTGGAGAGGTAGCTTGACGATAGGTTTCCGACCAGATCTGGGTCGAGAATCGGCCGTAATGAGACCGTAGAATAGGATCGATTTCCGCGTAATCGTCTTTGACGTATAGACTGATCCAATCGAGCGGGTAGCTGATGTTCACCATCTTCAAGAAGCTTTGAAAGTGGGTATAGGCGTCTATTTTTGCGAGGCAGATAATCGTGTGTGTACAGGGGATGAGGGCTTCGACGCCGGCGAGGAGGGCCTTAAATTCGTCGTCGCTACTGACCTTCAGCGAGGCCTGAATCAACTCCAAAACCGCAACCAGTTCATGTTTAGTCAGGTCGGAAGAGACTTGCGTAATCACTATCCGCCCCCTTGCTGGTTGTTAAACACAAACTAGGGTGCAACGGTGTAGCGAGATCCTATCCGGATAAATAAAATATCCGGCACGCTGGCAATATACAAAAGTAAACCTGATCAGTCAAGAGAATTCCTATACGGGTTTACGGCCCGCTCTGTTTTAGAAGCCGATTGTTTCCTCCCCTATCTGTTCCGGTTTCCCGATTTCCGCGCGCGCTCATCATTAGGCGGTTCAGAAATTTCCACTTGACAGATCCGGGATCTCGATAAAGCCGTAACGGGAAAACCGGTTTGCGTTTTTCCTCGCACCCCGGCGTTCTCTCCGGGAGACGATCACACTTGTCTGAAAGTAGACAATTCCGTCGTGGAGCGCACCCGCCGCGCGAACGATCCATTTCACGCGGATCGGAAAAATAAACAGGAAAATCGATCTCTTGCGGTCCCTTCCCAATTGAAAATAAAAGATGGCACTCGGTTTGCTTTTTAAGTGAGCCGGATACAGCGTTGTATTCTGAAACGCAGCGAAGGCGCTTTTTTCCATGATGTCGTCATCTCATGGAGGAAGCGCCTTTTTTTATTGATGGTGGAGGGAAGTAATGATGAAACCACATTATGCAACGGTTGGGGACATCAAAAAAACAAACACTCTATCGGCCCGGGAGGAGACCCCGGCCTATCAGGTCGCCCTGGCCCTTTTGGAGTCCGGTTTACACGGAATGCCGATCCTCAATTCAGAAGAGAAAGTGGTCGGTAAGGTGAGCGAGCTCGATCTGTTAAAGGCCCTTATGGAGGGGAAAGATTTGGAGACCACCCCGGCGGTTGAAGTGATGAGAGGTTGCCCTGTGGTGATCGATGAGGGGACCCCGCTCGAAGAGGTGGCGAATTACATGGTGCAGCTTCGTCTCTTTCGAATTCCGGTTGTGGATCGAGAAAACCACCTCGTCGGGTCGGTCACCCGGCACGATGTCTTGAGGGGGTGGATGGGAGGATTGGGGCTGACGCACGAAGGATTTTGGGGTTAACGCAAGAGAGGGGGGCGACATTGCCAAATGTATCGGATGAGAACGGGGAAGGGATCACCCGGAGGCGCTTTCTCGGCGCCGCCGGTCTTTCCGCACTGGGGGTTTTGCTTTCGGGGTTGCCGCCGTTGACCGGCGGGCTCTTCGCCGGGACCGGCGATGGGCCGGAGACGCCCCGGCTGAAGGTGGGATTTATCCCGCTGACCGACTGCGCCTCGGTGGTCATGGCCTATGAGCTGGGTCTCTACAAAAAGTACGGTCTCGACGTCACCGTTTCGAAGGAGGCGTCCTGGGCGGCGGTCCGGGACAAGCTGACGATCGGGGAGATTCACGCGGCTCACATCCTTTACGGGATGCCGTACGCCTCCACATTGGGGATCACCGGGGCCGAGGGGCAGAAGAAGGAGATGGTCATCCCGATGGCGCTCAACCAAAACGGACAGGCGATCACATTGAGCGACGACTTAAAAAAAACGGGGGTCAAGACGCTTGCCGATCTCAAAAAGCAGATCGACACCGATCAGGGGAAGCGCGTCTACACCTTCGCCATGACCTTTCCGCCCGGAACCCATGCCATGTGGATGCGCTACTGGCTTGCCGCGGGGGGGATCGACCCAGACAACGACATCAAACTCATCACCATCCCTCCGCCGCAGATGGTCGCCAACATGCGGATTGGAAACATGGACGGGTTCTGCGTCGGAGAGCCGTGGGGCGCGCGGGCCATTCTCGACGGGATCGGTTGGACGGTGATCACAACCCAGCAGCTTTGGAAGAATCATCCTGAGAAGGTGTTGGGGATGACGAAAGAGTTCGCAGAGAAAAATCCGAAGACCGTCAAGGCGCTGATCATGGCGGTTCTTGAGGCCTCGCAGTACCTTGACAAGATGGAGAATCGGTCGAAGGTGGCCGAAATCATTTCCCGAAAGGAATATGTGAACGCGCCCGCGGAGGCATTCCTGGGACGGATACAGGGAAAGATTGATTACGGAGACGGCAAAGTGGTCGACGATCCCGATTACATGAAGTTTTATCGAGACGGCGAGGTGACCTTTCCGTGCAAATCGCACGGACTCTGGTTTCTCACGCAGCATCGGCGCTGGGGATTCATCGACAAGCCGATCGATTACAAGAAGGTGGTCGATCAGGTCAATCGGACCGACCTCTACCGGGAGGCGGCCAAGTCGCTCGGCATTCCCGTTCCGAAAGAGGAGTACAAGAAGGAGACGCTGTTCGACGGGATCGAGTTCGACCCGGCCAATCCAGAGGGGTATGTCCAAAAGTTTAAGATCCGGAGGGTGTGAGGGATGGAAAAAGTGGAGATGGAAGTGGTGTTCCAAGCAGAAGAGACGGTCCGCGGATCGGAAGAGAAACCGGCGGGCGGCCCGGCGACGGCAGCGGAGAAGCGCCGGGTCCGTCCCCTGCGGCTGGACCGGTTGATCCTCCCGCTCCTTGTTTTCGTGATGGTGCTCGGTCTGTGGCAAGCGATCAGCCAGTCGGTCGCGCCGATGCTCCCCGGTCCGATCCAAACCGTCGCAAAGAGCTGGGATCTGATTCGCGAGCCCTTCTTTGATCGCGGCCCCAATGATAAGGGGCTCGGCTGGCAATTACTGTATAGTCTCCGACGGGTGGCGGTCGGATTCAGCATGGCGGCCGCGGCCGGCATCCCAATCGGTTTTCTGATCGGGGCGGTACCGGCCTTCCATCGGGCTCTCAATCCGCTGATCCAGATTTTAAGGCCGATCTCGCCGCTCGCTTGGCTTCCGATCGGCCTCGCGACATTTAAGGCGGCCAATCCTGCGGCGTACTTCGTCATCTTCATCACCGCCATCTGGCCGATCATCTTGAACACCGCCTTCGGGGTTCAGAAGATCCCGGCCGACTATCTCTCGGTCGCGCGGGTCCTCAAGCTTTCCCCGTGGCGGCGGTTTACAAAGATTCTGCTGCCGGCGACCCTTCCGTATACCTTTACCGGACTTCGAATCTCGGTCGGCATCGCCTGGCTGGTAATCGTCGCCGCGGAGATGCTGACCGGCGGGATCGGGATCGGTTTCTTCGTCTGGGATGAGTGGAACAACCTCAGTCTGGAACATATTATCTTGGCGATTTTCGTGATCGGCATCGTCGGCCTGATCTTGGATGAAGCGATGGGCCGGCTGGGAAGGAGGTTTGACTATGAAATGCGATGAGGCGGTGGATCGGGATTTGATCAAACGGATCGAGACGAATTATCTCGAGATCAGCCGGGTGAGCAAGACCTTCGAGGGGGCCAACGGAATCTATCCGGCCGTTCAAGGGATCGATCTCAAGATCCGAAAGGGAGAGTTCGTCACTTTGATCGGCCACTCCGGCTGCGGAAAAAGCACCCTCCTTTCGATGGTGGCCGGTTTGGTTGCGCCGAGCGAAGGGGGAATTGTCCTGGAGGGGAAAGAGATCGACGGACCGGGGCCCGACCGGGGGGTGGTTTTTCAGAGCCATGCCCTTCTCCCGTGGCTCACATGCAGAGAAAATATTGCGCTGGCCGTCGAGGCGGTCTTCCCGCAGATGAGCCGCAAAGAGCAAAAGGACCGGGTCTCCCACTTCCTCGACATGGTCGGCCTGACCGAGGCGGCGCAGAAGCGGCCGGCCGAGCTCTCCGGCGGGATGCGACAGCGGGTCGGGATCGCCCGGGCCCTCGCCATCCGGCCCAAAGTGCTTCTCCTCGACGAGCCGTTCGGCGCGCTCGACGCGCTGACCCGCGGCCATCTTCAGGACGAGTTGCTTCGGATTTGGGAAAAGTTTGGGACGACGGTGTTGATGGTCACCCATGACGTCGATGAGGCGCTGCTGCTTTCCGACCGGGTCGTCATGATGACCCGGGGGCCCGCCGCCACCATCGGCCGGATCGTGCCGATTCCTTTCCGCCGTCCCCGATCGCGGATGGAGCTGGTCCGCCAGACAGGCTATCAGCACTGGAAAGGGGAGATCCTCGAATTTCTCTACGGCGAAGGGGACGCGAAGCGGCGACCGGGAGGAGGAGATCTTCAGAAGACCGGCGCGCCGGAAGAGGGACCTGCTTTTGTTTCAACAACCGACAATCGCTAAGATCAAACAAAAGAAAGGGAGGAGGTCATGAAAAGGGATGAGGATCTTCACCCGCAAGACCCTCAAGATCACGGCCCGGCTTCGGCCGGACCCGAGGAGGCGCTCGACCGCGCCGTGGAGGGGGCCGTCGTTCGAGCGGTGCTGAGCCACACACCGCTCAGCCGCCGGCGGTTCATGAGGATGCTCGGCCAAGGGACGATGGCGGCGGTGATCTCGCAGTTTCTGCCGCTGGAGGCGGTGAAAGCGGCGGCCAAGGACAAGAGCGGGCCCTTGGAGAAGAAGGGATTGAAAATCGGCTTCGTGCCGATCACCTGCGCCACCCCGATCATCATGGCGGGGCCGATGGGGTTCTATAACAAATATGGCTTGGACGTCGAGCTGGTCAAGACCGCCGGCTGGGCGCTGATGCGGGACAAGGCGATCGCCAAAGAGTACGACGCGGAGCATATGCTGACCCCGATGCCGCTGGCGATCACCTTGGGCGCGGGATCTCCCGCCGTCCCTTTCGTGATGGCGGCGGTTGAAAACCTCAACGGCCAGGCGATCACCCTCCACATCAACCACAAGGACAAAAGAGATCCGAAACAGTGGAAAGGTTTTCGGTTCGCCGTTCCGTTTGAATATTCGATGCACAATTTTTTGCTCCGGTACTACTTGGCGGAGCACGGCCTCGACCCCGATAAAGATGTCGAGATCCGGACCCTTCCCCCTCCCGAAATGGTCGCCAATCTGCGCATTGCCAACCTCGACGGATATCTCTCTCCCGATCCGTTCAATCAGAGGGCCGTCTTCGATCAGGTCGGATTTATCCACATCCTCTCCAAAGAGATCTGGGACGGCCATCCCTGCTGCGCCTTCGCGGCGAGCCGGGAATTCGTCAACGCGATGCCGAACACCTTCGGCGCGCTCCTCAAGTCGATCGTCGATGCCACCCACTACTCCTCCAAGCCGGAGAACCGAAAAGCGATCGCCGAGGCGATCGCCCCGAAGAGTTACTTGAATCAGCCGTTGCCCGTGCTGGAGCAGGTGCTGACCGGGACATTCGACGACGGCCTCGGCGGCCAAAAGCAGGTCCCCGGCCGGATCGATTTTAATCCCTTTCCATGGCATTCCATGGCGGTCTGGATTCTCACACAGATGAAGCGGTGGGGGTATATCAAAGGGGATATCGATTACAAAAAAATCGCGGAGCAGGTTTATCTCGCGTCGGAGTGCGGCGAGAAGATGAAAGAGATCGGCTATCCCCCGCCCGACGCCACTTATCAGAACCACACCATCATGAAAAAGGTTTTTGATTACAGCAAACCGGAAGAATATGTGAAGAGCTTTCAGATACGGAGGACTTAAAAATGAACAAAATCGAAGCTGCTGAAGCGATTATCGTGGCAAAAACGGATAAAAAACTCACCTGGGAGCAGATCGCCGCGGAGGTCGGGATGTCTCCCGTCTGGACCACGTCGGCCTGTTTGGGCCAGAACAGCATGCCGAAGGAGTATTCAGACAAGCTCTGTAAACTCCTCCATCTCGGTCCCGAGGTCTCCGCCGCGTTGCAGGAGCCTCCTTATAAAGGAACGGAGAAGGTGGTCCCGACCGATCCATTGATCTATCGCTTTTATGAGATCGTTCAGGTCTATGGCGATACGCTTAAGGCGCTGATTCACGAAAAGTTCGGCGACGGGATCATGAGCGCCATCGATTTTACGATGCATGTTGAAAAGGTGGAGGACCCGAAAGGAGATCGCGTGAAGGTGACGATGAACGGGAAGTTTCTTCCCTACAAAAAGTGGTAGCCGGGCAACCCGGCTTGGTGTGGATAAAGAGAACGCCAACGAATCAAACAAACATTGGGGGGAGAATGGAACATCTTCGATCGACTTGGAGGCACGCTGTTTTATCTCTGTTTGTCTGCTTATTCGCGAGTCTGGTTTATGC
>SCUR01000220.1 GCA_004297235.1 Candidatus Manganitrophaceae bacterium
GATTCGGCAGCGGCCGCGGATTCTCCTCGACGGGGCGCATAACCCGGCGGGGGCGAGGGCGCTGGCCGATTATCTGGCCGACGTCGACCCGCGCCGGCAAGGGAAACATTGGCTGATCACCGGGATCATGCGGGACAAAAATATCCCCGAGATTTTGGCCCCGCTGGCTCCTTGGGCCGACGAGATCGTCTTGACCCGGCCCGAGATCGACCGGGCGGCCGAACCCGATCTCCTGATCGCCTCCCTTCAGAAGACACCGGCGGCGCAGACCATCCGAGAGCGGGTGCCGGAGGCGATCGCCTACGTTGAATCGCTCCTCCGGCCGGAAGACACACTGGTCATCACCGGATCGCTCTATACCGTTGGAGAGGCCAAGGCGGTTTATTCCGGAACCGTTCCCTCTTTGCTACGAGGATGATCCCTCGCTTTGCCGCCTCGATAGGGACCCCGGCCTTCCGGATAGAAAAGAGGGGAGCGCCCCTTCTTCCTCCCTCTGCTTCTTTTTCTCTCCGATTCTGTTTGCTCCTGATGGTGTTGATCGGATTCGGTTTTCCCCTCCTGCCGTCCGACGCCTGGGCCATCTCCAAGAACATCCTCTCTCCGCTGAAGAAACGCCCGGACATCCAAGAGCCGATCTACCTCACGGCCGACCGTCTCGAATATCGAAAAGAGGAAGATCTTTTTCTGGCGGAGGGATCGGTTGTCGTCACGCAAGGGCCAATGCGCATCGAGGCCGATGATGTAGCCCTCGACAATGGAACCGGAAAGCTGATCGCCACCGGAAGCGTCCATTTCTCGGACGGGGAGAACCAGATCGATTCCGATCAGATCGAGATCGACGTGAACACGCAGCTCGGCATCCTCTACGATGCCCGGCTCTTCATCAAGAGCGAGAACTACACCCTCGACGGGGAAGAGATCGAGCGGCGCTCGCCCGACCGCTATGTTTTGAAAGACGCCGCTTTCACGGCGTGCACTTGCCCCGACGATCCCGAGTGGCGCATCCGGGCCGGCCAAATCCGTCTTCATCTCGATCACTATCTCGTCATCCGGAATCTCGTTTTTTATGCCGACGACATCCCGATCTTCTATCTTCCCTATCTTCTCTACCCGGCCAAGACGCAACGGCAGACCGGACTGCTGGTTCCGCATATCGGGTACAGCAGCAAGTGGGGCTTCCGATACAATCAAGATTTTTTCTGGGCCATCTCGAAAAGCCAGGACATGACGATCTCGCTCGACCATCGCGGGAGCAAGGGAGACGGCGGCGGCCTCGAATATCGCTACATCCTCTCGAAGGGCTCGAAGGGAGAACTGCAGGCCGATTACCTTTATGATAAAGAGAAGCAGGTCGGCCGATGGGAGCTCCGCTATCATCACGAGCAGCGCTTCACGGAGCGGATCAACGCCAAGGTCGACATTCACTATATCAATCAAGAGAACAATTTTCAGGAGCTCTCGGACATTACCGCCGAGCGGGCGCAGCAGAATATCGAATCGAACATTTTTGTGACTTACCGGGGAGAAGAATCGTTCGCCTATTTTCTCGCCCGATACACCCAGGACCTGACGACGCCGAGCAACAGCGCGACGCCGCAGCGGCTCCCGGAGATCGGCTACAGCCTCTTATCGCATCGCCTCGGCGATTCGCCGGTCTATTTTAGCTTCGAGAGCAGCGCGGTGAACTTCTGGCGATCAGAAGGATCAACGGCGCAGCGGGTCGATCTCTATCCGAAGCTCTCGCTGCCGATCTCTCTGGAGGAGGCCGGCACACTGACCCCCTGGGCCGGGGTCCGAGAGACCTGGTACAGCCGGGGGACCCTCGCCGACGAGTCGATCGGTCGGGAGATCTTTCCCGCCGGCCTCCGGTGGGAAGATCCGCTGGTCAAAGCCTGGGGGACGACCGTTCACCTTTTAGATCCTTCACTAATGTATGAATATATCCCGGTCGAAGATCATCCCGATATTCCCCAATTCGACGAGCTGGACCGCCTTCAAGACCGCAACGCCGTAACCGCCTCCGTGGCGCAGCGCTTCCTGCGGCGGGACGAGAAAGGGGCCTTGCAAGAGAAGCTCTCTCTTCGGTTCACGGAGACCTACAGCGTGCGGGATGCGCGATCGGATGGAAACGACGCCCGGCCGCTCTCCGATTTTCGCAGCGAAGCGGCGTTCCATTTCACCCGCTATCTCTCCCTGGGATTGGACACCTTTTACGATCTTTACGATCACCGCGTCTCCTACTGGAACACCGATCTGACGCTCGACCTCTCCCCCCATCTGACCGCCACGCTGGGACAGCGCTACACGCGGGGAGGGACCCTTCCGCAGCGGGGGGACCTCTTCAATCCGCTCTACCTCGGCGATCGGGAAGCCGCCCCCCGGGTTCAGTTCTGGACGGAACGGATCCTACTGCGGACCCCCTGGGGGATCCATCTGGCGAGCCGCGCCTACTTCGACGCCGAGACGAGCAAGTTCGTCGAAATCGCTTACGGTCTCCAATACGAACGCCAATGCTGGAGCTTCACCCTGACCTACCAGGACCTGCGCACCCGCAACGAGCTCACGTTCATGGTCAACTTGAAGGGATTGGGAGCCACCACGTCGCGAAAGTTCGCCAGCCTGTTTTAGAGAGTAAATCGTCCGGAGTGAGGAGAGAAAAGCGAAGAGGCGGCGCCTTGGACGCCGCTAATCGGAGAGAAGGCGTTCCAACGCGAGCTTCAAAACAGTCAGATGGATCTCGACCCGCTCGCGCATTTCGAGGTGCACCGGGGTCTCGGGAGTGATCACATGCGGGGTGCCGTTCTTGTAGAAGTAAATCGCCTGCGGCCATTGCCGCTTCCGCGCAAAGCGCCGCTGGAAAAACTGGGAGGAGACATCGGGGCTGATCAGACCGCCGTCGGCCGGCGCCCCTTCGATCTCGGTCTGAAGGTTGATCGGATATTTCTTGGCCGCCCGTTGGATCACCTTCCGGCCGACCGCCCGGCGGGGATCCTGGCTGATCTCATACATATAAAATCCGGGGGTATCGATATCTTCATGGAACTCGATGTCGAGATCGAACGATTTTCCCTCGATCGCCCGCTTCACAAACCTCACCTCCGCCGGAGGGCGCTTCCGGACGTACTGCCGGTTCAGATCGATCCGGGAGCGGTTCTCCCGGGTGTGATATTCATACCCGAACGGGTTGAGGCAGGGGAAAAGGGTGAACTGAACGGAATCGAGCAGGCTCGGCTCCTTCCCGATCATCCCGACCGCCGCGAGGATCGCCTCCACGCCGGCAGGCTCGTCTCCATGAATCCCTCCGGAGAGGCAGACCCTTTTCTTTCCGGAACCGGGAGGGGTAGAGAGCATCCAGAAGGGATAGGAAACGGGTTGGGCTCGAACCTTTCCGAGCAGACGCGCTTCGATCCCCTTGGTCTCCGCCGCCAGCCGGAGCATCCGCTCGACCAACTCCGAATAAGAACGAATTTTATTTTTAACCGGAGGCCGGACCGACGGCATTTCACGATCCCCCTTTCGTCGCGCGTTTGAATTGCTCCAGGGTGCGCTTGGCCTCCGTGATCCGAAGATCTTTCGGGTCCAACGGGGAATGATCGATGAACGTCTCCAACGCCTGCCGGGCCGGGGCGATCTGCCCCATCTCTTTATACGCCAGTCCGAGGTAGTACTGAACGATGCTTCCGGCGGCTTGGTTCCCCAGCTCTTTCACGATCTCTTCCAGCTCGATCGTGGCCGGTTTGAACATTCCGAGAATAAAGAGACCGGTGCCGCTGTAGAGATGGTTGAGCGGCTCCGCCACCATTCGGTTGAACAGAAGCGCCATCCGCTCCTCCTCCGGAATTTGAATTCCGTTCTTCTTTCGCCACTCAATCTGTTTGGCGTAGGGGAGGGCGGAAAAGCGCTTCGGATCCATCTCTAATTCTTTTCTCCAGTCGTTGAGGCTGCCGATAAATCGGCCAAGCGCCTCTTTGGCTTCGGCCTCCTTTTTCAGCTTATCAAAAACGAGGCTCTGGTAGTAGTAGACGAACGGCTCGGAGAAAATGACCCCCTGATTCAGCTCTTCCAGCGCCTTCTGATACCGGCCTCCATAGTAGAGGCTGACCCCGTGATAAAAGGCCGCCTGTACCTTTTCGGGGTGCTCTTTCCGTAATCGCGATAAAAGCGGCTCCGCCAGATCGTACGCTCCCTGCTCTTGGTACTGCTGAGCCAAGCTGAGCAACGATTCCGGATGCGAAGGGTCTTTTTGCAGGGCGGCTTGCCAGGCGCGGGCCGCTCCGGGGCGATCGCCCTGTTTTTGTAAGACCCGTCCCAGGAGCCAGTCCCCCTCGGCCGCCGGATGGAGGAGAAGCCCCTTTTGGATCAGCTCCCGGGCGTCGTTCTCTTTGTCGTTCCGAATCAGACCTCTGGCGATGGCGAAATAGGCCTCCCCCTTCGTGCGATTCGGTTCATCCGGCTGGACCAGGTAGAGGTCCCCGCCGCGCGCCGCCCCTTTCATGTCGGCCATATGGATCGAAATCGTATCTTCGAAGAGCGATTTCGGCGTCTGAAACTCGACGACGGTGTAATCATCGGTGTTAAAGATTCCCGGTCCGACGTAGCGGTCGATCTCCTTCGGGCCGAGGAGAAAATAGGCCCAGAGATCGAACGGGGAGTAGACATCGGCCCGCGATAGATCTTTCTTCACGGCGGGGACCGCCATTCGCCGGGCGATCTCTTCGCGGCCGATCGCGATCTCCCGATCCGAGCCGAGAAGGATCAGATCGCCGGCGTCCGTATAAAAAATAAAGACGTGGGGGAAGATGGAGTGAAAGGTCCGAATGACCGCTTTTAACTCTGGGGCGCGAATGCCGTAAAAATGAATCCACTGGGCGAAGATCCCCCCCGGCCGAAGACGCGATCGCCCCAGGCGAAAGAACTCTTCCGTAAAGAGCTTGGAGGAGCCGCTTCGCCAGGGATGGGACGGCTCCGACACAATCACGTCGAAGCGATCCTTTGAAAGGATGAGGTAATTTCGGGCGTCGTCGACCACCAGTTGAACGCGCGGATCGTTCAGAACCTCTCCGTTGAACGGATCGAACAACCGCGAGGCCTCGACCACCGCGGGCTCGATTTCGAGGGTGACGAGTTTGGCGAGGGGATGGGCGGCAATGGCGCCGGTGGTGACTCCGGAGCCGTGCCCGATCGACAGGACCTCTTTCGCTTGCGGCGCCAGGAGCATCGGAAGATGGCCGACCAGGATCTGCGTCTTCATATCCCCCGTGGTGGAGGCGTTCGGCTTTCCGTCGATCGCGAGGGTGAGATGGGGCTGCTTCGCCAAGGTCGGGTGCTGAACGACGGTGACGGTCGATGAAATCCCTTCCTTATAGAAGAGCAGGTCGAGGGTCGATAATTTTCCGAAAAGCTCGCTCGACATCTGCAGCGGATTCCAGGCGGGGGTCGAGAAACCGACCACGACCAGAAACGCGCCGACCCCTCCGACGGCCCAGAGCCGCGCCTCGCCCATATCGCGCATCTGCATCCAAAGAAGAAGGCTCAAAGCGGCATTGGTGAGGATGGCGACGTGCAGGCTCTTCTGAATGCCGAGCGAGGGGAGGAGGATAAACCCGATGGCGAATGAGCCGACGATCGTGCCGAGGGTATTGATCGAATAGGCCCGCCCGACGATGGAGCCCAATCCGGTATCGGCGGCCGTTTCCGTTTTTCTTTTGGCTCCGGAAGAAGAACCGCCGGAGGTCAGAAGATGGATCACCAGCGGGAACACCCCGCCCATTAAGACGGTGGGAATCAGCATCACGGCGCCGACGATGAAAAATTTCGAGGCGGAAATAATCCCCCCTTCCGAGTGGAAAACCTCAAGGAGCTTAAAGAAGAAAACGGGGAGGAGGGGAAAAAGAAATTCTCCGCCGAAGGCAAAAAGGGCGATCCCCCCCTGGACCAGCGCGAGCAGAAGCAAGGGACGGGAAAACCGCTTCAAGAAAACCGAAAAAAGAAAGCTCCCGATCGCCAGCCCCAACAGGAAGGTGGCCAGCATGGTGGCGAAAGAGTAAAGGGTGGAGCCGAGGATCAGCGTGAGGATGCGGGTCCAGACCACCTCATAGATCATCGCCGCGAAGCCGGAGAGGGCGAAGGTGGCCAGCAAGATCCGGCGCCGCAATCGATCCCCCTTGGGAAGCGAGACAGGGGCTCTTTCGGCGGCGGTCTCAACGGGAATGAGTCTGCTTCTTCCCCGCCCAATCGCCAGGAGACCGACCGCGCCGTTGAGTGTCGCCGCAAGGAGCACCGTTTTATTGAGACCCAAGGCGGGGAGAAGAATAAATCCGGCCCCTAAAACGCCGATGACAGCCCCCAAGGTATTAAACGCGTATAAAAGGCCGACCCCTTTTCCGATCTCGGCATGATTCTTATAAAGCCGGGCGAGCACGGGGAGGGTCCCCCCCATCAACGCCGTCGGAAGGAGCAGGACAAGAACCGCCATCACGAACCGGACGAGGCTGAAGACGTAGAAGGAGAAATGAAACAGTCCGTGAAGAAACTGATAAATGGGGATCAGTGAAGAGAGGAGGAAAGGAACCAGGAAAGCATACCCCCCGATCCCGAGTTCAAGAAGACCATACACACGAAGGGGGTTCGAATAGCGGTCGGCGCGCCTTCCGAAGAAATCGCTCCCCAGCGCCAGCCCCCCCATGAAAGCGGTCAGGAGGGTCGAGATCGCAAACATCGATGCGCCGAAAACCAGAACGAGCTCGCGCATCCAGACCATCTGGTAGATCAGCGCGGTGACGCCGGAAAAAAAGAAAAGAATCGAAACCAAATTGAGCCGGGCTCCCCTAAAATGGAACCCCCTATCATAGTCGATCTCATCGGAAAATTCAAACCGTCCTCCATGATATAAGTTGACACCGGATTTGAGAAATGTTAAAAGTGAGCTTCACCTTTCAGATCTCCGTCTTCTCAAAGAGATCATCCTCCATAAATTTCTAATAAAGAGCCGCTAGCTCAGTTGGTAGAGCACCGCCCTTTTAAGGCGGGTGTCCTGGGTTCGAATCCCAGGCGGCTCACCACGCTTTCATTCTGAAGAAGTATACATAAAAATAGATAAGCTCTTTCACGAACCGATCCGCTGCAATCGCACGCCTCCTTTGTGACCTGAAACCCCGCCAAAACGCCTTTTTCCTCCATAATCTTAAGTACCAATTTAATAATATTTTAATTTGACAATTTACTTTTTTAATGTATATTCAACATATTGTATTGATTTCTTCATGGTATCTGATTGCTTTTGCGACCTTGTCTGGAGTTCCAGATTGATCTGCAATGCGAGACCAAGGGCAATAAATCAGACCAGAGCAGGAAGCAGTCTCAACTCCTCGTCTTTCTTCTTCCGATCTATCTCTAAGGTTATTCACTCCATTCAACTTTTGTCTCGCACGACCCTATCAGAGCCGATACCGGGCGCTCCAATAGGGTTAGCTGACTCTCTGTATTCACTTCCCCGGATGGGGAAGCAAAACTCGCTCACCATAAACAGGAACTGGCTTTTGTTTTGAGAGAATAATCGCCTCCATTTCAAATTGTGGACACGAGATCTCATATCAACAAGTCGCTTAGGCTCTATCCCGGGTTGATAGAGGACGATCAAGTCAATCAAACGATGGGTGCAAAATGTCAGACAAAATCAATTATGGCGTAGACCGTAGGAAAAGCAGCCGTAGACGAGAAACGGCAGAACCGGTCGTATCGAATCACCGTGCCGGAGTCGACCGTCGAAAGCAATTTCACAAAGAGAATGCGGGAATCAAATCAGACCGGCGCTCCTCGACCCGCATCAGCTTTTATTCGAATGTCCTCGTTCTAACTCCTTCCGGCACCCTTCGCGGCCAGACGATCGATCTGAGCGAAAATGGAATGACTGCCGTATTCAAAGGAGAAACTCCCGGCGAGCAATTCATTACGCTGAAGCTTTGCGGATTGGAAAAAGACCAACAGTTCTTTGAAATATCTTTGGCGTCCAAGGTGATACGGGTTCACGACTCCAGTTCCGAGTCGATGGTCGTCTTCAAATTCCTGGAAACCGAAAATCAGAAAATAAGGCCTTTCTATTTAGATATTATCAGGAGGATCAACAAAGGAGATGTTTTCTACACATCCATCGGACGGGTCACTGAAAGCCTAAAAAACTGGAATGAACGGTACACCTATTTTAGACGCATCGATTCCGCGATCGGAAAACATATTCTTTCCGGGAATCAGAAACTGATCATGCTTTCCTCAAACGACTATTTGGGACTCACCTCTCATCCGAAAGTCAAGGAAGCCGCGATCAAAGCGATCGAGCGGTATGGAACCGGCACCGGCAGCACCATGGTTTTAAGCGGAACGCTCGATCTTCACAAATACCTGGAGCATAAACTGGCCGAATTTAAAGGGATGGAATCGGCCCTCCTTTTCGGAACCGGTTTTATGGCGAACGCCGGAACCATCTCCACTTTGTTCAAGAAAGACTATATCCTCCTGAATGATCAGTACAACCACATCAGCATTTTTGAGGGATGCCGGTTCTCGGGAAGCCGCGTACGGATGTTCAGACACAACGACATGGAGCATCTAAAAAAGGTGTTGAAGATTTACAAATCGCACAAAAAGAAGGCCCTTATCGTTGAAAGCGTCTTCAGTATGGATGGGGACCTGGCCCCCTTAAAGGAAATCAGCGCATTGGCCAGAGAACATGGAGCGGTCATGCTGGTCGATGATGCGCACGCGTCCGGGGTATTCGGACAAAACGGAAGAGGCAGCCTGAGCTACTTCAACCTGGAAGGCCAAGTCGATATCGTCACCGACTCTTTTGGGAAAGCGTTTGCGGGGATCGGCGGTTACGTGGCGGGAAGCAAAGAAATCATCGACTACCTGAGACACTTTTCATCGATGGCTATTTTTACGACGAGTTTATCGGCGGCAACCTGCGCAACCATCCTTGCCGCCATGGACGTATTGGAATCGGATCAGAGTTTAGTGGCTAAATTCTGGCAAAATGTTAAAGTCCTTCGTGAAGGACTGCTCTCGCTCGGATTCGATCTCGGCCGCAGCAACGCGCATATCCTCCCGGTGATGATCGGCAATGAAGCGCTCGCCTATCAATTCTCCCAAGAACTCCAAAAAGAGGGAATCTTCGCAAATTCAGTCGGAAGACCGGCGGTGCCGAGAGGCAAAGCCCGATTGAGACTGGCCCCGATGGCGACCCATGACCTTGATGACTTGGAGAGAGCCTTGGCCGCTTTCAGCAAGGTCGGGAAGAAGTTGCATGTCATTCATTGATGAGGAATCATTTTGATTAAAGAGGTGCTGTTCGTCAACAGCGTCTTAAGTCTCATATTCGGCCTGTTCGTTTTTTCAAAGGGCTCCGCCAATAGAGTCAATCGGCTTTATTTAGTCTTTACCTTTTTATTCTCCCTTTGGAGCTTTTCCTTTGCAATGATGCTGAACAGCGCGGAAGAATCCGATGCGCTGTTCTGGGGAAAGCTTTTATTTTCCGCCGCCATTTTCATTCCGGTCGTTCATTGTCAAGCGACGCTCTCTTTTGCAGGGAGAGAAAGCGCCAACAAGAAGGTCCTGCTGTTTTTTTTCAGTTTATCTTTCCTCTTTTTATTCTCAATTCTCGGCGATCACCTTATTAAAAATGTCCGTCCGATTCTGTCCTTTCGTTACTATACCGAAGCCGGAATTTTAATGTTTCCCTTTCTCGGCTTCTTTTTAGGGATCGTCCTTTTTACGCTTTATGAATTAAATGCCGCGCACAAAACTTCCCCGACCGTAACGCGGCGCGCCATCTCCTACGTCGCGGCCTCATGGGTCATCGGCTATTTGGGCGGATCGACCTCTTTTTTCCCTACGTTCAATATGCAGGTCTATCCGTTCGGCGTTTACATCGCTCCTTTTTATTTCGTCATCACCGGCTATGCGATCGTCAAATACAAGTTCATGGATATTTCGACGGTGCTTCATAAAACGATCATGTGGATCACCACGTCTCTGGTTGTTCTCTTTCCGATCGTCGCCCTCTTCGGATATACCCGGCCGTGGTTGAACTCTTTGAACAACTTTCAATCTTACGCGGTGATTGCCATCGTCTTTTCGGCGATGATCCCATACATTCGATTCATTCAACCGCGGATCGACCATCTTTTCGAGCGCCGTAAATACGATATGCAAAAAATCTTACAGGGAATGGTCCAAGAGCTTGCGGCGCTCAAAAGCCTCGACGGTTTAATTTCTAAAATCGCCGACACGATTCACGAAGCGCTTTATGTTTCGAAAATCACCCTCATCTTATGGGACGATAAAAATCAAGCGTTCAAGATCGTGAAGGGAGACCAAGCGCAACGGGAAACCCTCATCACCCCCGATTATCCTTTCCTCTCTTGGATGAACGAACAAGACGCCGTGATTGAATGGGAAGAGATCGAGTTTAACCCGAAACACGAATATATTCGCTCGATCGCCAAAGCTTACTTTGAAAGATTTGAGGCAAAGGTCGTTCTTCCTTTGATTCATGACGGGAGATTGATCGGCATTGTCAATTTGGGGGAAAAAGCGAACCTGAAGTCGTTTTCTAAAATGGACCTCGATTTTCTTTCCAATCTCCGGGCCGAAGCTTCCATCGCTCTGAGCAACTCCTTTCTCTATGACGACGTCAGCAAAATGTCGGAGGAGCTTCGACAGTGGGCCAACGAGTTGGAACGGAAAGTCGACGAACGGACGCGAGAGCTGGCGGAAAGCAAACACCAGCTCGAGGACTCCTATCAAAAACTCCAAGAGCTCGATCAAATAAAATCGAAATTCTTCGCCAACATCAGCCATGAATTGCGCACCCCGATCACCCTCATTCTGGCCCCCACCGAAATGATGCTCAATCGGAATTTAGGCGATCTGACGAAGGAGCAGGAAAAATATCTCACCATTATGCAGACCAACTCCCTTCGATTATTGAAGTTGATCAATAATTTGCTCGATCTGGCCAAAGTCGATGCGGGCAAGATGGAGCTTTATTATAATCGAGCCGACTTCGCAAAGTATGTGAACGAGGTGGTCTTCTCCATCAGCCCGATGGCCGAGAAAAAATCTCTTCGGCTGAAGTTTTCCAGCGAGAAGGGGATTCCCGAGTTTTTCTTCGATGCCGATAAAATCGAAAAGGTCATTTTGAATCTCGTCTTCAACGCGCTGAAGTTCACCGAGCGCGGCGAGATCAACGTCTCCTGCGCACAGCAGGACAATCAGGTCCTGGTCAAGGTCTCCGATACGGGAATCGGCATTCCCAAGGGCCATATGCCGAAGCTCTTCAGCCGGTTCTCTCAAGCAGACAGCTCCGCCAGCCGAAAGTATGAGGGGACCGGCATCGGCCTGGCGCTCGCAAGAGAACTGGTTGAGCTGCATCACGGAAAGATCTGGGCGGAAAGCGAGGAGGGGAGGGGGACGACCTTCTTTTTTACCATCCCCATCTACACACGTTTAGAAGATGTTCCGGGCGCATTGGATCGACGCACCGAGATCGTCCCCGTTCCCGAAAAAAGAAGGGAAGAAGATTGGGCCAAATCGCTGGAGACGCAGGCCGATTACGCCACCGCCGGGATCGTCCAGGAGTCCGCCCCTCTCCAGGAAGAACCCGGCGCCGACAAAGGGGTCCATCGCATTCTGCTCGTGGACGACAATCCGGACATGCTCAGCTATGTCGCCTCTCAGCTAAAGAAGGATTACCAGCTCCTCTTTGCCAAAGATGGAAAGGAGGGGGTCGATCGGGCGAAATCCGACATTCCCGACCTGATCATCTCGGATGTGATGATGCCCTATAAAGACGGCTATCAGCTCTGCCGGGAGGTCAAGGAAGAGCCGCGAACATGCCATATTCCGATCATTCTCCTCACCGCCAAAACCGACCTCTCTACGAAGATCGAAGGATTGGAACTCGGCGCGGACGATTATCTGACGAAACCCTTTAACTCTCAAGAATTGCGCGCTCGCGTTCGCTCCTTGATCAGTCTCAGAAAATTGGAGCGGGAGATCCAGCTTCGAAGCCATCAATTGGAGGAAACGCTCCAGGAGCTCAAAGAGACGCAAGGGCACCTGGTCCAATCGGAGAAGATGGCGGCATTGGGGCTTTTGGTCGCGGGCGTGGCGCATGAAATCAACAATCCGGTCAGCTTCGCCAAGGGAAGTCTGGCCATCGTCCGGCGCTCCCTCGATCAATTAAAAAGCACCGATCGCTTGAGCCCCGCCGAGATCAGCGAGCTGCTTGAAGATATCGACACGTCTGTTCGCGTCATCACAAACGGGCTCGACCGCACCGAAAACATCATCCGGAACTTGAAGAGCTTCGTGAGAAAAGACGAAGAGATTTTAAAACCTTTCGATATTCACGAAGGTTTCGAATCGACCCTCCAACTCTTTCAGCACGAGATTTCTCATCGGATCACGATCCATCGGGAGTATGGAACGGTCCCACCCATCGAAGCGATTCCGGGTCAAATCAATCAGGCGTTCATGAACGTGGTCCAAAACGCCGCGCAAGCGATTCCGGAGCGCGGAGACATTTTCATCAAAACGGAACAGCAGGGAGATCACGTCAAGATCTCCATCCGGGATACCGGCTCGGGCATCGCCGAAAAAGATCTCTCCCGGATCTTCGACCCCTTCTTTACCACCAAAGATGTCGGAAAGGGCACCGGGTTGGGGATGACCATCACTTATAAAATCATCGAAACCCACCATGGGAAAATCGAAGTGAAGAGCAAAACCGGCTCCGGAACGGAAGTGACCATCACCCTTCCACTCTCGCAGCCGTCCGCCTCGGATGAGAAAACAGGAAGAGGGCTTTATGCCGGAAGCACTCCCGTATAAAGAGTATCCCATTCTCTTCGTCGACGACGAAGAGATGGCGCTGATCACCTTCAAAAATCTCTTCAAGAAGGAATTCACCGTCTACACCGCCCAAAACGGGGAGGAGGCGCTCGAGTTTATTGAGGCGCATCCGGAGTTGGCGCTCATTGTCTCGGACCAACGGATGCCGGATATGACCGGCATCGAGTTGCTCCGTCGCGTCTCCTCGAAACGGCCCGATCTGATCCGGATGCTGATCACCGCTTACACCGAAATTGAGCTGATCATCGATGCCATCAATCAAGGCAATGTCTATCGATACATCACCAAACCGTACAACGAGGAGGAATTAAAGCAGATCCTCAAGCAGGGGGTCGAACGCTACTACCTCGTCAAAGAGCGAGACCGTCTTTATTCGGAGAAGATCGAGACGCTCAAAAAAATGGCCCAGACGAACCGTTTGACGGCGATCGGCATTTTGGCGGCCGGCATGGCGCACGAGATCAATAATCCCCTGGTCGCGATCAACACCTTTCTTCAGATGATTCCGAAGAAGTATGAAGAAGCGCCCAAAGACGAAGAATTTTGGGACAAGTTCTACAAAGTCGCGCTGGACGAAACCCATCGCATCCAGCAGCTCATCAATCATCTTCTTCACTACTCGAAGGCGCCCGAAGGAGACGGATTGAGGTTAAACGAGACGAACATCAACGATCTTCTTTATGAAACGATCACGTTGATCGATAATGAGGCGAAGAAAAAAGGGCTGACGATTCGGCAGGAGTTCGATCCGAATCTCCCCCTCTGTTACGTCGACCAGGAAAAGATCCGTCAGGTCTTCTTGAATATCCTTCTCAATGCGATCCAAGCGACCGCTCAAGGACATATCCTGGTCAAGACATTCTTGGACTCGGACAAAAAGAGGCCTGCGTTTTTCCATGTCGCCATTCAAGACACCGGCATCGGCATCTCCGAAGAGAACCTGGAGAAACTTTTTAATCCTTTCTTTACGACAAAAAAGAATGAGGGGACCGGGCTCGGTTTGATGATGTGCCACCATATCATCGATGAACACCGGGGAAGCATTGATGTTGAATCGGAGATGGGGAAGGGAACGACGATGACGATCCATGTACCGATCGATCTGACCCAGTTTAACCGAAGAAAATCGGACCGCCCGTCCTCCCTGCCGTCCCTCCCTTGATCGTCTTGGAAGCGGGGAGGCCCACCGGGGAGTCGCGGCAGGCTGGTTTCGAAAATAAAAACGGCCCTCACCGAAAGGCGAGGGCCGTTTTATGATGAAAGATCTTTTACTTTTCTTTCGGTTTTAGAACGATAAAGAAGGCTCGATTCTCCCGGCTGATCCGGAGGAGAACCGCTTCCGTCTTCTTGGTCTTCTCCACGATCTGCTTAAATTCATCCGTGCTGTTGACCTTCTCTCGGTTGACCTCTTTAATCAGGTCCCCTTCCTTCAGTCCTTCCGCTTCGGCCGCGCTACCGGGCTCGACCTTCGTGACGATCACCCCTTTTTCGTCTTTAATTTTGAAGCGCTCAGCGATCTCCGGCGTGAGATCCTGGACATTCAACCCGAGAAAAGTTTCGGGTCTTCTGGGAATCGCCGCCGTGACCACTTCATCCTTGCGCTCTATCAGCTCGATCGTGACCGTCTTCTTTTTTCCGTCGCGCATGATTTCGATGTTGGCTTTTCGACCGGGGATCAACCCGGCAATCACGCGGGCCAGCGAGTTGGGGGTATCGACCGTTTGACCATCCACTTTCAGGATGACGTCCCCGGGCTGGATCCCGGCTTTGCTCGCCGGATCGCCGTCGAAGACCTCGTTGACCAGAACCCCTTCGCCCTCTTTGACGCCGAATTTGCCGGCCAGTTCTCCGGTCAACGGCTGAATGCCGACGCCCAGCCAACCGCGCGTCACCTTCCCCTTCGCCATGAGCTGGGTGGAAATCGATTGCACCATGTTGGATGGAATGGCGAACCCGATGCCCTGGGCAAAGTTGATGATCGCCGTGTTGATTCCGACCACTTCGCCTCGGATGTTAAACAGCGGGCCTCCCGAGTTGCCGGGATTGATCGACGCATCGGTCTGAATAAAATCTTCATATCGAGAGAGGTTGACGTTTTCTCTGCCGAGCGCGCTGACCACGCCGACGGTCACCGTTCGATCCAGCCCGAAGGGATTGCCGACCGCGATGACCCACTGTCCGACCTTGATCGAAGAGGAATCGCCGAGCATCGCGAAAGGGAGGTCCTTTGTCGATTCGATTTTGACGAGCGCGAGATCGGTATCCGGATCCTTTCCGACCACCTTCCCCGTGAATTTGGTTTTGTCGGAGAGCCGGACTTCGACTTCCTCGGCGTCTCCCACGACGTGGTTGTTCGTCACGATGAATCCCTTCTTATCGATAATCACGCCCGAGCCGGAACCGGGAGGGGCTTCAGGCGCTCTTTCACGCGGGGATTCTCTCGGTCCTTCATCGGGACCGGGTCGGGTGGGGTGGGGGGCGCTGGTTTGAGGAGAAATATTCACCACGGTCGGTTTGACCCGATCCGCAAGCGAGATGAATACATTCTGGAAGTCCTCGAGCATTTTTATTCCAGGAATCGGATCGTCTTTTGCCTGCGCCAAGATCGCTGTTCCCGGAAGCAGCATAATCATCATCAGAGCGAAGATGGTCACTCTTCTGAACATAAATTCTCCTTTCAAGGATGGTATAAACAGGTGGGTGAGTGCATCATTTATAGAAATCATTCTATAATAAAAGAAAACCCATTACAAGTGTCATTATAACCCGAAATGAAGAAAGGGGTGCAATTCATTGTTTTATGATTGATATGCCGGACCATGTGGGTTATGCTAAATGATGAAGAATCAGTTGGCCAACCAACCGGCGGGGAAGCTTCAATGGGGAACTTAGTACTGGTTGCAGCATGTATCTTCGTTCTCTTCATTGCGGCCATCTCCTGCAAGCCGCCCAAAGATCCATAAATCAACCCGCCAACTTCCTTTTTCCGAACGGCGCTATCCTTTTGAATAAAAATCCGCTTGAATAAAAATCCGCCCGTCGCCGGGCGGCAGAGAAGCTCGCCGCCCCGGCTTTGGGTCATTTCAGATTTTGAAAAACGGTAGCAAAACGATAGCAATGGAAAGATCTGAAGAGGGGAGATTTTCGTACAATTGCTTGGAATAGGTGGTGCCGAGACGCAGAATCGAACTGCGGACACGAGGCTTTTCAGGCCTCTGCTCTACCGACTGAGCTATCTCGGCAATGAGGCTGAAAGTAACAAACGAGGGGGAGATTGTCAATAGGTTTTTTGGATTAGCGGGGAATTACGGCCTGACCTTGATCGCCTGAAGGAAAGCATAGTCGAACGGATTCAGCTCGTATTCGACCTCCTCTTCATCGATCTCATCTTGATCCTCGATCTCTTCGGCGTCGGACGCTTCCTGATCGGACAAAATGCGGCTGAGGGACGCAACGACAAGATCCACCTGGTATCCCTCATTTTCAATTTTTTCGAGGATCTTCTTGATTTGATCGTTCTCAGCGAAGAGGTGGCTGATCTTCTCAGTCAGCTCTTTTACCAGCGCCTGGAGATGCTCATTTTCAAAGGGTTCTTCTTCGCGTGGGTTCATCAGTTCTTCCTTCCTCCTGATTTCTAATATACAGAAGTCGGAAGAAGGGTGTCAAGGCGCGGTGGGAGTTGCAGAGAGCTTCTCGAGGGTATCCATCTTGATGCGGGCTTTGTTAATATAATCCTTGGCTTCCGTGTGGTCAGGATCGATCAGGAGAACATCCTGCCAGGCGGAAATCGCGCTTTGAAGCTCCCCCTGGCGATACAGAAGAACCCCCTTGTCCACCAAGACCCGGATGAGCTGTTCCAGACGGCCGGTGATCTCTTCGGCGCGGAAGGGAAGCTCCCGCTCCAGGGTGGAATCGCTCTGGGCGCGGAGTATATCCAACGCCTCTTTCCAGGCGAGGCCGGCCATCAGAGCATCCTCTCGACGGTAAAATTCAAGCCCCTTGTCGTTGAGCTGCGTGAGATTCTGAATGACTTTTTCCCGTTCCTCTTTTAATTTTTTCTGGGCCTGTCGAAGACCGGCGGTCGCCTGCTGATTTCCAGGATTGGTTTTCAGGGCCGCCTCAAATTCGGCGATCGCTTCTTTATTCTTTCCCTGCTTTAAGAGCTGCTGGCCCGACTCCAGACGCGGATCCGCCGGTGAATCGGCTTTCGGAGCGTCTTTGGGGGGACCGGTTTCCTCCGGAGGAAAGTGCGCACAAGAAGCAAAAAAAAGCGCCCCCAAGAGAGCAACAAGGAAGAAGGCCCTCAAATCAAACCTCGCCACAATTTAAATGAGCTTGTACTCTTCGGTGCCAAATTCAACATTTCTATGCGAGAGGGGTTCGGCTCTAAATCCGACAACAACATAGACCTGAATCTCTTCGGATTTTCCTCGAACCCGGGTCGGGGGAAGGGGAATCGCATCAAGAATGGATTCAAGACGTTTATAGGTGCTCGCGGAAATCAGGATCTGGGTATGAAAACGCTTGTTCAGTTTTTCGATCCGGGCCGCCATATTCACGCTGTTTCCGATGACGGTATAGGCCAGCCGCTGCAACGAGCCGACGTTGCCGGCAATCACTTCGCCGGTATTGATTCCAACTCCAATTTCAATTTCGGGATAACCCTCCCGAACCCATTTTTGCTTAAGCAGCTGGAACCGCTCATTCATTTCAAGCGCCGCACGGACGGCCCGCTCCTCATCATTGTCATGGCGAAGCGGCGTCCCGAAGATCGCCATCACCGCATCGCCGATAAATTTGTCCAATGTGCCTTCATACTTTTGAATGATCTCAACCACCGCCGCGAAATAGTCGTTTAAGATGTGGACCACCTCGGACGGCTCCAGATGCTCCGCCAGGGCGGTGAAGTTACGGATGTCGGTGAAAAGGATGGTCGCCTCCGTCCGGGTCCCGCCCAACTGCAAGCTCATCGGATTTTGCAGGAAAGATTCCAAAATATTCTCCGAGACATACTGAGAGAAGGCCCTCTTGATCAGCTCTTTCTCCCGTAGATTTCTCGACATCTCATTAAAGTTCGAAACCAGAAGACCGATTTCGTCGTTGGATTTCATCTGAATTTGAGGATACTCTCCCTCGGTAATCGCTTTGACCCCTTGAACCAGCCGGCGGATCGGCTTCACAATAATGTAGGCCAACAACCAGGCCCCCAGAAGACCGACGCAGAGGGCGAGGAGAATGAAGAGCCGGATCTTCTTCTGAGATTGGGCGACCGTCTCATAGATAGGGCGCTTGGAGAAACCGACATGGACCGCCCCGATGACTTTCTGCCCGGCAAAAAGAATCGGCGTGATCACATCGAGCCGCTCCCTTCCGTCCGAATCGCTGGAGGTCACCAGCTCGACGCTTCCCTTCACTTGGCGCTGTCCCTGGAGCGCGGAGGGGAAATAGGTCCGTCCCTGCTGGGTCATGTCGGTATGAGCGAGAATATTTTGTTTGACGTCGACGATAAAAATGTAGAGGATGGCGGGATCTTTGAAAGCCTCATTAATCATCGTCTCCAGCGCAAGCCGGTCCCTCGTCAAGATCGCCTCTTGGCTGTACTGAGCGATCCCTTGAGAAATCGTCATCGCCCGAAGCGTCGCCTCTTCGGTGAGAGAATCGGTCATCAGTTGAGAGGTAATCAAGTAGGAGAGCGTAAGGGTCAGACCGAGCAGTGTGCCGATGAGAAGGAGAAATTTAAATTTAAGATTGAATTTTCTAAGCAGCATGACAGGGAGTATAAAAGGACCCTCCTAAAGGGAGTCTATGTGAACGGAATTAAAGAAGAATGAAAAGCTTATTAAAATGGTATTAAATTGTGTCCCTTTTTGCAAGGAAAATGAGCCGGATGTTGATCCTCCCTGATTCTTTATTCGAAGGCCGACGGGTGGG
>SCUR01000221.1 GCA_004297235.1 Candidatus Manganitrophaceae bacterium
CCGATCTGTTCGCATTCAAATGAAAAGATCCCATCCGAGCAGATCGACCTCCGCTTTCGGCAGGCTCCAAGGAGCGTCTCCTCTACGGCAAGGATATTCTGAAAAAGAAATCCTGGAGAAAGCGGTTCAGGTCGCCAATCCTCATTGGGGAGTTCAGTTCGGGCTCTTTGTCGCGTTTGATCCCGAGCAACCCGTCCCCCTCTGGAGTTCGTCCGGCTCTCCTTTGAAATCCAGGAGGGCGGTGCAGCGAATATCAGCCGAGGCGTCCCTCCTCGATTCGTTGCGAAAAAGAAGAGAGCCCCTTCTTTGGGCCGATTCAGAAACCCCCTCCCTTTTGATCCCTCTTTCCAGAAAACTGCTTCCTTTCGGCGTTTTTTGTTTTGTTCTCAAGCGGGCGGTTTGGAATCGCGCCGATTCCGCGGCCGCGGCGGCGATTGCTTGGCAAGCCGCGGCGGCCATTCGGACCCTGCGCCAACTGCAAGAGAGAGAATCGGCCTTGGCCCGGTGGGGCCGTTTTCGCCGGATTGTTGCCGAAATCTCGGCGGAGCGGCATCTGCCGCAGCTTTTTAGAAAAATTGTGCGCCGGGGGATGGAACTTCTGGATCTCGATTCGGGGGAGATCGCCCTGTGGGATGCGACCCAGGAGCATTTCGTCGTCCGCAGTGCGGCCAATCTGCCGGCCGGCTCCCAGGGTTCGCCCTTCCGAATGGGAGAGGGAATCAGCGGAATGGCCGCCCGGACCGGAAAGACGATCATCTTCCATCGGGAACGATCGCTTCCCGCTTCCCGGGCGGCGAGAACTCCGCCCTATCCGATCATGATCGGAACGCCGATCCGGATCGGAGACCGCACCCTCGGAGTGCTCACCCTGCATAAAAACTCGGGGAGAAAAAGAATTTCAGAGCAGGATCGGGTTTTCCTGGAAGCGCTGGCGAATCAGTCCGCCATTGCGATCGACGCGGTCGGCGCTTCGGATTCCTATCGAAGGGAATTGATCGCGTCCGAGGTGCTTCGAAAGACCGGAATCGAGCTCAGCGCCGAATTAGACCGTTCAAGCCTCCTCGATGCGATCTTGCATCGGGGCGCGGCGCTTTCGGGCCTCGAAGTCGGTTGGCTGGCCCTCTTGGATCCGGAAGGATCTTTGAGGGTGGAAAAGGGAATCCATGTTTCTCCGGGATTTATCGGGAAAAAGATCAAGCTGGGAGAGGGGTTTGTCGGGAGAGCGGTCCAGGAGCGTAAAATCCTCTCCGTCGATCCCCGGCCGCACGGAGGGGAGCCGCTTTTCGAAGAGGCCCGGCAGCTTTCTTTGGAAGGGGCCGTTGTGGCCCCGATGATCTGGAAGCGGAAAATCCTGGGGGTGCTCTGTCTGGGAACGCGGGATCCGCGCCGGAGAGTCTCGCGGCCGGAGCATAAAATTGTCGAAGCGTTTTCCCTGCATGCGGCGGCCTCGCTCGCCAATGTTTTGCTTTTTGAATCGCTTTACAGTGAAAAAGAGCAATACCGAAAAAATTTGGAAGCCCGAGTGGAGGAGCTGAACCTTCTGCATGAAGAGCAGGCGCGAAAGGAAAAATTAGCCGCTTTGGGGCAGATCGTCGGGAGCGTGAATCACGAGCTTCGCCAGCCGCTGGAGGTCATTACGAACGCGGCGTACTATCTGAAAATGCAGCTGGAGCGAAACAATGAATTCGGGCCGGTCAAAAAGGAATTCGAGCGGTTTCTCGCCATTATTTCGGACGAGTGTAAGTCGGCGACCGATCTGGTCAACGAGCTGCTCGACTTCACGCGGAAAAAAGAGGCGGTCTCGATCCAGGTCGACATGAACCAGCTTCTGGAGAATCAGCTCCGCAGGGTTCAACTTCCGGAGAAGGTTCGGATCAAGACGAATTTCAGCCGAAAGAGTCCGGTGGTGTTTATCGATCCGATCCAGGTCTCCCGCGCGCTGAACAATTTTATTCTCAATGGGATTCAGGCGATGACCCAAGGGGGAACGCTTCTTGTCGCGACCCACGTGACCCGTAAAGCCGTGGAAGTGGTCATCCGCGATACCGGCGAGGGAATCGCCCCGGAGAACATGAGGCGGATCTTCGAGCCGCTCTTTACCACGAAAGCGCGCGGGGTGGGACTGGGGCTCGCCCTGGCCAAACAATATCTGGAGGCCAGCCACGGCCAGATCAACGTGGAAAGCAAGGTCGGCGTCGGGACCACCTTTCGCGTTTCTTTCCCCCGGCTGCAAGCCGGATAACCGGGCGCCGGCCGACGAAAGCCGAGTAGCGTGAACCGCCCTTCTTCTTCCGACGCCTCCCCTCGATTCAATTGAAATAGAAGTGTCTCAGAAGGCGAGTCCGCCGATCAAGCTATAAACGAGAAGCGCAAGAACCACAAATGCCATGACGGCATAAAGACGGTCGCGCTGATGGGTAAAGGCCAAGGTCAAGAACGCCACCCGCGCGACCGGGGTGGCCATCAACAAAAGGACTCCCAATTGAATCAGGCCCCGGCTGCGCAGAGAGAGTGCATCGGCGACAATCCCCGAGATGCTGCGCAGATCGCTCGGCTCCCCCTGAAAGCCGCTGTACTGCGGCAACGTGGCGCCGTATCGAACCAGGTAAAGGGACCCGCCGATCAGGACGATCGTTGCGGCGAGCATCACCCCCAATCGGAGAAGGTTTCCGACGATCTGTTCGATCCATTGTTCGGTCGATCCCTTCTGCAAGACCGCGATTTTCACCTTCACTCAGAGGCCCCCGCTTAAGCCTTTGTAGATCATCTCAAACGCCAGCGCCAGAAGGACGACCGTAAAGAGAATTCGTAGGTCGCGGGGGCGCGCGCAGACCAACCGCCGCGCGCCCAGCAGCGCGCCGGGGAGAACACCCAGCATCACCGGCATCGCGAGCCCGGGGTCGATATAGCCGAGATGCAGATAAACCCCCGCGCTGGCTGCGGCGGTGACCCCGATCATAAAATTACTCGTGGTGGTGGACACTTTGAAGGGAAGCCGCATCGTCTGGTCCATCGCCAGCACTTTCATCGCGCCCGATCCGATTCCGAGCAGCCCCGAAAGCACTCCCGCTCCAAACATCATCGCAAAGCCGGTGGCGACGTTTTGCGCCTCATACGATCTTGAACCGACGGCGATCGGGTAGCTCCCATTGAGTTTCAGCCGCATCGCCCAGGGATCGGGCGGCCGACTCTCCCATGGAATCTCCCCTTGCTCCTTCCACCTCCGGACGGATAAAAATCCGGAGTAGACAAGAATGATTCCGAAGATCACTGAAATCGAACGGGTGGATAGGATCGAGGTGGCCACCGCTCCGACCAACGCGCCCAAGGTCGTCGCCACTTCAAGAAAGGTTCCGATGCGGATATTGCTGAATCCCTCTTTGACGTACGCGGCGGAGGCTCCGGAGGAGGTGGCGATGACGGCGATGAGGGAAGCGCCCGCGGCATAACGAATGTCGACGCCGAACCCCAGAGCCAACATCGGTACGACGACGATGCCTCCCCCCAGTCCGGTGAGTGATCCCAGAAAACCGGCGACAAGGGAGCCAAGCCAGATCAAAAACGTCCATTCAAGCGTATTCATTGCTCAATTCGATGCCGCGGTTTATCGCGCGTTTCACTTAAGATTTATTATAACGCATCCTGCTTGCTCCGGCGTAACTATTTATGAAGGGGGGAATTGAAAACCCGAATGGCTTTTCCGAGATCAGGGTTTCAGCGATTCGATCGCTCGGGCGAGCCGCTCCCGCGCCTGCTTTGCAATGGGTCCGACCGACGGGTTCCCGACGATGGAAAGGGCCGCTTCCGGATCTTGGGCGGAAACAATCGTCTTTCCCTCTTTCTCATACACGACCACATTGCAGGGGAGGAGCAGGCCGATTTCCGTCTCGGCCGTCAGCGCCTGATAGGCCAGCTCCGGGTTGCATCCTCCGAGAATGATATATTTTGGAAACTCTCTCCCCAGTTTTTTCTGGAGGGTCTCCTTCACATTAATCTCGGTGAGGACGCCAAATCCCTCCTTCTTCAGCGCCTCGATGACTCTGGGGACGGTCTCCTCATAAGAGGCATTCACAACCGTCCGTATTCCGTAGTCTTTCCGGTCCATCTCACCCTCCGTCTAAAATCCGTTTTGTTGAAGCTCAATCGACAGCCTCATCGTTGCCCTTCTTTAGTCTAAACAGCGAAGCGGAGCGGGCGCAAGGGGGCTGGAGAGGCCGAATCAGGTCCCCTCTTCTCTGTTACTCCCGGACGCCGCACTTCCTCAAGAAGAACATCATTGGGCAGGTTCCGGAAAAAGCCGACTGCACCAGATTTCCCCCCACAAACGCGGTGAAGAGAAACCAAAGGGGGCTCACCCAATAACCGAGCGCCACACTGATCAGCACAAACGTGCCGGCAATCAATCGAATCCACGCGTTGACATCCATCTTTCACCTCCTCATTTCTTTAACCATGCCCCCGAAGGGCGCGTATTCTCGGCTCGACCGGCTCGGAAAGAGCCGCCTCCTTCTCATCGAGGGTCTCGTTGCTTTTTCCTCGATAAATCGTAAAGTAGAGAAGCGGAATGACCACGAGGGTAAAGAGGGTCGAAGCAAAAATCCCGAAGATAAACGACCAGGCGAGCCCGGAGAAGATCGGGTCGAGCGTGATCACCCACGATCCGAGCATCGCCGCCCCCGCCGTCAACAAGATCGGCCGAAGGCGCACGGCGCCGGCCTGGACGATGGCCTCGTCCAGCGGCTTGCCGTCTGATTCCGCCGCCTGGATGAAGTCGATCAGAATAATCGAGTTGCGGATCACAATCCCCGCCAGAGCAATCATTCCGATCATCGCCGTGGCGGTAAAAAAGATCGGGTTTTCATACGGGCCGACCGGGCGCGCGAAAAGAAGATTCAATAAATAGAAGCCGGGCATAATGCCGATCATCGTCAACGGGATCGCCGCCATCATCACGAGCGGAATACCCAGGGAGCCGGTCCAGGCGACCAGAAGAATGTAGATCGCCGCCAGGGCGGCGAAGAAGGCGATCCCCAGATCGCGAAACACATCGACCGTGATCTTCCACTCCCCCTCCCCGGTAAACTTCAGCGCATATCCCTGCGGCAGCGGCTGCTCTTTGAAGCGGCGAGTCAGGTCGATGATCGCCTCCACCGGACTGCGCCCCGCCGTCTCGCCGGTGACGAAGTGCACCCGCTTCAAGTCTTTATGATAAATCGATTTGTCTTCAACAACGGTTCGGACGGAAACGAGTTCGGCCAGCGGAAGGCTCTTTCCCTCTGCGTTTCGGATGAAGATCCCGCGGAAGTCTTCGGGACGTCCCCGCTCTTCCCGGGGGAGCCGAACGATAATGGGGAGAGGATTTCGCTCCGCCGGGCGGTGGACGATCCCCGCCGGGGCCCCGCCGATCGCCGCCTGCATCGTTCGGGCGATCTCCTCGACCGAGATCCGGTGCAAGGCCGCCTTCTCGGCATCGACATCGAAGTGGATCTTTCCCTGATCCGCTTCAATCCCGTCATCGACATCGACCACCCCGGCCGTTTCGGTAAAGGCCTGCCGAACCCCCCTCACGACGGAGATCTGCTCCGAAAGGGTCGCATCGACCGGCACGGTCACCTCCGCCACCACCCCGGCCAGCACCGGCGGACCGGGGGGCACCTCCACGATTTTGATCCGGGCCCGATAACCTTGGGCGATCTTCTCCAGGTCGGGACGGAGTCGAAGCGCAATCGCGTGACTTTGCGCCACCCGCCGTATCTTCGGAAGAAGATTGATCCGAAGATCGGCCTGGTTCGCCCTCTGCCTCAGATCGTAGTGGCGGACAAACCCGTTGAAATCGACGGGGGAGGGGGTTCCGACGTAGATCTGAACGTTCTCCACCTCCGAGACCGTCCGCAAATAATCGGTGAAGGCGGCGGCCGCCCGGTCGGTCTCCTCCAGCGGGCTCCCCTCCGGCAGATCGATCAACAGTTGCAGCTCGTTTTTATTGTCGAACGGGAGCATCTTCATCGGCACCCAACGCAGTCCGGCCAGGAGAAAGGAGAGGGCGAGCATTGCGATCAGGACCGACCAAAAGAGGCGGCGCCGTTTTCTTCGATGAAGCAGCGGCATCATGACCCGCCGGTAGATCCGATAGGTCCGGCTTTCCTCCAGCGGCGGGGGGGCCGCTTCCGCTTTGCCGTACTCCCCCTTGAGAAGATGGTAGGTGGCCCAGGGGGTCACCGTAAAGGCGACGACGAGCGACATCAACATGACGACCGTGATGTTGAACGGCATCGGCCGCATGTAGGGCCCCATCATCCCGGTGATGAAATACATCGAGAGGAAAGAGAGGATGACGGTGAAGGTCGCCAGGATCGTCGGCGGCCGGACCTCCTCCACCGCCGCCAGCGTCGCCTGAAGCGGCGGAAGCCGTTTGAGTTTGAAGTGGCGATGGATATTCTCGACATCGACGATCGGGTCATCGACCAGCAGACCGAGCGAGAGGATCAGGGCGAAGAGGGTCACGCGGTTGATCGTGTATCCCAGGGCGTAATCGGCCAGGAGCGTAATCGCCAAGGTCATCGGGACGGCGAGCGCCACGATCAACGCCTCCCGGGGGCCGAGCGCCAGCGCAATCAAAACCAGGATCGTCGCAATCGCCAGGAGGAGATGCTTGACCAGATCGTTGACCTTCTCATCGGCGGTCTCTCCGTTGTTCCTCGCGACCGTCACCTGGACCGCTTCCGGGATCACGGTCCCTTTCAGCGAGTCGGCCTTCCTTAAAATCGCCTCCGCCACCGAAACGGCATTCGACCCCTTCTGCTTTGCGACCGCCACCATCACCGCCGGCTGCGCGTCGGCATGCTCCTTCCCCGCCTCCGGACCGAAGCCGATTCGGGTGTAGTGGGTCACCTCCTGAGGACCGTCGACGACCTCGGCGATATCGCCGACCCGGACGGCTTTGTCCTTCTCGGAACGGATCACGGTGGCGGAAACATCGGCCGCCGAGCGAAGGGTGCTTCCCCCTTCGAGCAGGAACTGATGTCCTTCTTTTGTGAGATCTCCCAACGGGAGAGAGAGGTTGGCCCCCTGAAGGGCGCGGAAGAGGTCGGTGAGGGTGAGGCCGTGCGCCGCGAGTGATGCGGGGTTGATCTTGATCTGGACCTGCCGGGCACGGCCGCCGATAACGGAAACCGGTCCCGATTGCGGCACCTCCCGAAGGCGGACCGCCAGCTCCTCCGCGATTCGCCGAAGCTGATGATCGTCCAGGGCGCTGCTGTGAAGGGCGAGGGTGACGATCGGAATGTCATCCATCTCGCGCGGTTTAAGGACGATCCCCCGCGCGCCCGGAGGGAGTCGATCGGTGTTCGCGAAGACCTTGTTGTAAACCTTCACCATGCTCCGCTCGCGGTCCTGCCCGACATAAAACCGGACCGTCGCGATGGAACGGCCCGGCCGCGAGATGGAGTAGACATTTTCGACGCCGTCGATCTCCCAAAGAAGCGACTCGACCGGCGTGGTCACGAGATGCTCGATCTCTTGGGCCGACGCCCCCGGCCACTCCACAACGAGATCGGCCATCGGGACGACGATTTGCGGCTCCTCCTCCCGCGGGGTCGCGATCAGCGCGACGGCGCCGGCCAAGAACGAAGCGATGATAAAGAGGACCGACAATTTCGAGGTCAAAAACGTCCGAACGATCTTCGATGTCCATCCGTGAGGTGTCTCTTGCATTTCTAATCGCCCCCTCCCACCACTACCTGCTCATTCGGCCGAAGACCGGAGAGCACTTCAATCTCCTCGCCGGCCTCCCGCCCGGTCTGGACATGGCGGGTGATGACCCTTCCCGCTTCGAGCACTCGGACC
This sequence comes from Candidatus Manganitrophaceae bacterium, assembly GCA_004297235.1. GTDB lineage: Bacteria > Nitrospirota > Nitrospiria > SBBL01 > Manganitrophaceae > Manganitrophus. The sequence goes on from SCUR01000221.1 coordinate 7,846, forward strand.
GTTTCGAGCTGACCGATCTCGCGAACTGCGCGCTTCGGAACAAACACCCCTTTCGTGACAGCGCCGGAGAGGAGCAGCCGTCCGAACAGCCCCGAGCGAACCGCGGCGCTCCTCGGGAGGAGGACCTTCACCGTCACCGTCCGGGTTTCCGGATCGGCGGCCGGAACAATCTCATCGATGGTTCCCTGCATCACCGGCAGGCCGGCGATCTCGACCGGATGAACTTGACCGAGCTGGAGACGTCCCTCTTCGGCCAGCGGGAGGGCCGTCTCCAAGCGAAAGAGATCGGTCGCATCGAGCGCCAACAACGGACGGCCCGCCGCGGCGAACTCTCCCGGATCGATTTCCCTCCGCGTCACCCGGCCGTCGAAGGGGGCGGTTACCGTCGTAAAGTCGAGGATCACCTCCGCCGCTTCCCGCTGGCGACGGGCCGCCTCTTCCTCCGCTTGGGCGGTCTGATAAGCTGCCTCGGCCGCCTCGAATTGCTGTTGGGTGACGACTTCCTCCGTCATCAGCGTCTTCATCCGCTGGTAGGTTGCTTCCGCTTGCTTGCGGCGGGCCGTGGCCCCCAACCAGGCCGCTTCGGTCTGCTTGAGACGCGCATGGGGCTCCGCTGCATCGAGGCGGACCAGAGGCGTTCCCTTTTTCACAAAATCCCCCTGCCGGACCGCCACGTCCACGACACGGGCCGCAACCTGCGCCGAAAGGACCGTCTTGGTTTTCGCCACCACTGTTCCCGGCCAACCCGTGACGGTCGGACCGTTTCTCTCTTGTGCGGGGACCGTTCTCAGGCCCGAAGTAGAAACCACAGGAGGATTCTTACGGCCCGGAGAAACCCGGTCCCCGCTGAGCCACCCCTGGATCCAAGCAAGAAGAAGGACCAGACCGAGTACGCCGATGCTTCCCCCGATCCACCGCGATCTGCGCTCTCTTTTCATACGCCTCTCTCCGACGATGCCCTACTTCTTGGGCGGGCAGAAAATGTCCTGCATGAGATCAATCAGTTTTAAGATCTTTTTATCCAGGACCCGATAGAAGACCTGCTTCCCTTCCCGACGAGAATCGAGGGCATGACGCTCCTTCAGCAAGGTAAGGTGTTGTGACATGTTCGACTGAGAGAGGTTCAACGCCTCGGCCATCTGCTGGACGCTCATCTCCTTGTCTCCCAAGACGGCGATAATCCGCAGCCGAATCGGGTGCGCCAACGCTTTAAAACATTTCGCCGCCATCTTCTCATTCTCTTCGGCCATATCTCCTCCGGTTCATATTACAATATTATAATATGTCTATGTATTGCTCAATTCAAGCCCCCATTTATTTTTTACTTAATTTGGGTTTGAGCGATGAGTTCTTGTTGTAATCCTCTTGGAGAGGTCGGCATCATCCGAGTGAAGGAATTGCTGCGGATGAAGCTGACGTCGTATCTTGGAAGGTAATCCTTCGGTGTGTCCCATTCGAAGCGGATGCTCCGTCGGGAAGACAACAATCGCGCCGACAGGGGCGATAAAGCGGCGATCAGGCGCAAAGAGAGGAAGTCCGTCGATCATGCGGAAGTGGGCCGGGACGCTATTAGCACTGTGGGTCATTGCCGTCGCGCTGATTGTCGGTTTTTTTTATTCTCAAGGCAGCGCCGACTTAAGAGGGCAGGATCGGCAACCGATCGCCTTCAGCCATCAACGCCACGCGGGAGAGTTGCAGATCAATTGCCTCTTCTGTCACCGCGGGGCCGACATCTCCCCCGCCGCATCGATTCCCCCCGTCTATGTCTGCATGATGTGCCATCGCTCCTTAAAAGCGCAGACGCCGGAGACGCAGAAGCTGCTGACCTACTGGAATAACAAGGAGCCGATCCCCTGGGTGCGGCTTCAACGGCTTCCGGAGTTTGTCCGGTTCACTCACCAAATGCATCTGAACGCCGGATTCAAATGCACCGACTGCCACGGGCAGGTGGCCCAGATGACGAGTACGCCGCGCGCGGCGACCTTCGAGATGGGGTGGTGCATCCGTTGTCATCAGCGGAACGGGGCGTCGAAGGATTGTTTTACGTGTCATTATTGAAGGGGAAAATAAGCTTTCAGCGGTCAGCCATCCGCTAAAAAAGTTAATTCTTTAGCTGAGAGCTGATGGCCGACCGCTTCTTTTAGGAATGGGATCTTATGGATCTTAAGCGACGCGATTTTTTGAAGGTGCTCGGCGCGACCGCCGCCGGATCGCTTCTTCCCGGCTGCGCGGGGGAGACGAAGAAGCTCATTCCGTATCTCCTCCCCGATGAGGAGATCGTCCCCGGTGTCGCCAACTGGTATGCCTCGGTCTGCCGGGAGTGCGAGGCGGGCTGCGGCATCCTCGTTCGCGTCATGGAGGGAAGGGCGAGGAAAGTGGAGGGGAATCCGACCCACCCGGTGAACCGCGGCAAGCTCTGCGCCAGAGGGCAAGCGAGCCTCCAGGGGCTCTATAATCCCGATCGGCTCCAGGGGCCGCTTCAGCGGGAGGGCGCCCGGGGAGAGGGCCGCTTCAAGCCGATCAGCTGGGAGGATGGGATGTCGCGCTGGGTGTCGGAGCTCGAAAAACATCCCGGCGGCGCCGTGCTGATCAGCCGGCCGGTGCCGGGAACGCTGGCTCGCCTCTTCTCGACATTCATCAAGGAGATTTCGGGACGCCTTCTCTTTTATCACCCCTCGGCGGAGAGAGCGCTCGCTGCGGCGAATCATCGCAGTTTCGGGATCGATCTCCTCCCCGAGTACGATCTGGCGAACACGACCTATCTTCTCTCCTTTGGGGCGCCGTTCCTCTCCGATTGGCTCTCCCCGGTCCACTACGGCTTCGCCTACGGCCGGATGCGCCAGGGACGCCCGACGGTGCGGGGACGATTCATCCAGGTGGAGCCGCGCCTCTCTCTCACCGCCGCCAGCGCCGACCGCTGGGTGCCGATCCGCCCCGGCACGGAGGGACTTTTGGCGGTCGGAATCGGGCAGGTCATTCTTCAGGAAGGGCGGGCCCGGCTGGCCAAGGGGGACCGGGGCCGGTTCGAGAAATTCTACAGCGCCTTCTCGCTGGATCAAATCGCGGCGGAGACCGAGGTGCCGCGGGAAGGAATAATCCGGCTGGCGCGGGGATTCTCCGAGGCGGCCGCCCCGCTGGCCATCGGCGGCGGGAGCGCCGCGGCCCAGACCAACGGCACGAATACGCTGATGGCGATCAACGCGCTCAACCTCCTTGTCGGCAATCTCGGCGCGCCGGGAGGAATTCGGTTTCTTCAGCCGGTCGAAGGCTTTCATTCCGCGCAGGCGCACCCCGTCTCGGAGCAGGCGCTTCTCGATCTGAGAGGTTTCTTCAAAAAACAAAAGCGCTCGGTCCTGATGCTCTATCAATCGAACCCCCTCTACGCCCTTCCCTCCTCGACCCGCTTTCGGGAGGTGTTCGAGGATGCGGCGTTTGTCGTCAGCTTCAATTCGTTTATGGATGAGTCGACCGCCCTGGCCGACCTGATCCTTCCCGATCATTTTTTCTTGGAGTCGTGGGGCGATTTTCTGAACGAAGGGATCGTCCCGACGGCGGGGCTGGCTCAGCCGGTGGTGATCCCCCGCTACGACACGCGGCCGGTGGGCGATCTCTTCCTCAGTGTCGCGAAGCGCATCGGAGGCCGGATGGAGGAGCGGCTCCCCTGGATCGACTTCCGAACGATGCTCCGGGAGCAATGGAAAACGTTTCTGGCCCGCCGGGAGCGGGACAAATCATTCGAGGCGGCCTGGGTCGAGCGGCTGCAGCAAGGGGGCTGGTGGGGGCCGGAGGGGAGGCTCGTCTCGGTTTCGCGCCGCGCGCTTCCCGATGCCGTCGAGCCGGCCCGATTCGAGGGGGACCCAAAAGAATATCCGTTCTATCTCTCTCTCTTCGAGTCGATGGGACTGCACGGGGGAGAAGGGGCCAACCGGCCTTGGTTGCAGGAGCTTCCCGATCCGATGACATCGGTCGTCTGGGGAAGCTGGGTCGAGATCAATCCGAAGACGGCGCGCGAATATGGGATTCAAGAGCGGGAGATCGTCCGGGTGATCTCCCCCTATGGCGAGATCGAGGCGTCGGTTATCTACTTTCCGGGAAATCGTCCCGACCTGATCAGCATTCCGCTGGGGCAGGGACATACCGCTTATGGCCGGTACGCAAAGGGGCGGGGGGTGAACCCGCTGACCCTCTTGGCGCCGATGATCGATCCTCTTTCAGGGACGCTTGCAACCGGAGCGACCCGCGTCCGGATTGAGCGGACCGGAAGAAGGGGAAGGCCGGTTCTGGTCGATCAGACCGGAGAAGGAACCCGGCGACATCCGGAAGGAAAAAAAGGAGAGACCTAGATGGTGGAATATCGCGATCAAAATGCGCCCCCGGGGGGACCGTACCGATGGGGGATGGTGATCGACCTCGACCGCTGCACCGGCTGCGAGGCCTGCGTCGTCGCCTGTCACGCGGAGAACAACATTCGAATTTCCGGAGAAGAGGAGGCGTCGAAGGGCCGCGCGGTCAACTGGATTCGGATCGAGCGCTACTGGGAGGGGGAGTACCCCAACGCGCAGGTGAAGTTCATGCCGGTCCTCTGCCAGCATTGCGGCAGCGCGCCGTGCGAGCCGGTCTGCCCAGTCTACGCCTCCTATCACACGCCGGACGGACTCAATGCCCAGGTCTATAACCGCTGCGTCGGGGTCCGCTACTGCGGCAACAACTGCCCCTACACCGTCCGCTACTTCAACTGGTTCGAGCCGCATTGGGACGAGCCGCTCAACGAGCAGCTCAATCCCGACGTGACGGTGCGGTCGGTCGGCGTGATGGAGAAGTGCACCTTCTGCGTCCAGCGAATCCGGGGCGCGCAGCAGACGGCCCAGAAAGAGGGCCGGCGGGTGAAGGACGGGGAGGTGACGCCGGCGTGCGTGCAGAGCTGCCCGACCGAGGCGCTCGTTTTCGGAGATCGAAACGATCCGAACAGCCGCGTCTCCCGGCTCTCCAAAGACGATCGAGGGTTCGGGCTGCTGGAAGAGCTGGGGACGGAGCCGTCGATTACCTATTTAAAGAGAATTAAATAACGGAAGGCGGGAGGGGGTAGGAGGGAGGCGGAAAAGATTAAAGAAGATTTTTCTTTAGCTTCTCCCCCTTCCGCCTCCCGCCTTCCCCCTCCCGTATTCTGGACCTTACGATGGAAGCACGAAAAGATTTCTTTCTGAAAAAACAGAAGCGGGCCGGCGAGAAAGAACATTGGAATCTGATCCAAAAGACCAATGACGACCTTCTGTCGCCGATGTTCGAGACCGGGCGGTCCTACTATGTCGTTGTGGCGGTTCTCTCTCTGCTGGTTTTGGCGGCGGCGGGGGCCTGGACCTATCAGATCAAAACGGGGATCGGGCAGAGCGGACTGCATCCCCCCATTTTCTGGGGGGTCTACATCGCTTCGTTCGTTTTCTGGGTCGGCGTCAGCCACTCCGGAACGTTTATCTCCGGGGTCCTCCGGATTTCGAAGGCCGAGTGGCGACGGCCGATCACGCGGATCGCCGAGCTGATGACCTTGTTCTCGATCATGGTCGCCGCCCTCTTCATCTTCGTCCACTTGGGGCGGGTCTGGCGCTTTTATTATCTGATTCCTTATCCGAACCAGCGGCAGATCTGGCCGAACTTCCGATCGCCGCTGATGTGGGACGCCGCGGCGATCTTCACCTATGCCACTTCCAGCCTGATCTATCTCTACCTCCCGTTGATTCCCGACTTCGCCCTGATGCGCGAGCGGGTCACCGGCTGGCGGCGCCCTTTGTACCGGGTTCTCGCATTGGGTTGGCGCGGGACGCAGACCGAATGGCGCTGGCTCGGAATGGCGATGCGGATCATTACGATCCTGATCGTGATGGTGATGATCTCGGTCCACTCGATCGTCGGGTTCGACTTCGCCGTCTCCCTCGTTCCGGGGTGGCATTCGACGATCATCCCCCCTTACTTTGTGGTGGGGGCGATCCATTCGGGGATGGCGACGGTGGTAATGGGGCTCTACTTCGTCCGGAAGATCTACCGCCTCGACGGTTACATCCGTCTCGAGCACTTCGATAAGATGGGAAAGCTGATGCTGCTGATCACGCTGCTCTGGAGCTACTTCTACTTCGTCGAACGGCAGGTGGTCTGGTACGGAAAGATTCCGGATGAAATGACGGTGCTCGATTCCATTCTCTACGGTCCTTATGCCCCCCAGCACTGGGCGATGATCGCCTTCAACTCCGTCATCCCCCTCATCGCTCTGAGCATTCCCCGGTTTCGGAGGTGGCCGTTGGGGCTGATGATCGTCGGCATCCTGATCAACATCGCGATGTACATCGAGCGGATCTTGATCATCGTCCCGTCGTTGGGCCATCCGCGCCTTCCGTATGCCTGGGGACGGTATTTCCCCTCCTGGGTGGAGCTGACGATTTTGGTCGGATCGTTTTCATTTTTCCTCCTCCTCTACGTTTTGGCGATCAAGTTCGTCCCGATGATTGCGATTTGGGAGGAGAAAGAGGGAATCCTTCATGGCCGATACGAAGAGCGCTAAGAGAATCATCTTCGGCCTGTTTGAGCCGCAGACGCCGCTGCGGCCGATCCTCGATCGGCTGCAGGAGATGAAATTCTCGGAGGAGTCGATCGAGATCTCTTCGGCGACACCGATCCTGGCCCAGCCGGTGGGGGTGGGTTGGAAGCGGTTTCGTCTCGTTCATGTGACGATCATCGCCGGGGCGATCGGGATCTTCTTCGGCGTCTTGCTCGCGGGAGGAACGGCGCTCCTCTACCCGATCCGGACGGGAGGGAAGCCGATCGTCTCCCCCTCGATCGTCGGAATCATCTCCTATGAAATGATGATGCTCTTTGCCATCGTCACCACCTTTATCACGGCGGTTGTGAAGGTGCTGCGCAGCCACCGCGTCGCGGCGGAATACGATCCGCGCATCGACGAAGGATTTGTCGGGATCTCGGTCCTTTCCGATCGGGGGGACCCGAGGGGCGGGCCGGTTCAGGATCTTTTCCAAGAAGCGGGGGCGGTGGAAGTGGAGGTCCAATGAGCGGCGCGTGGCGGCGGAGGCTCGGTTCGATCGTCCTGGCCGGGGTGATCTTCGGAGGCGGCGCGGGCTGCTCGCGCGACATGCAGGAGCAGCCGTCGTTTCAGCCGCAGGAGGCGCCGCGCCTCCACTCCCCCGAGGGAAGCATCCCGCAGAAGAGCCGGTCGGTGCTCCTCACGCTGCCGACGCCGACGCCGGAGCGGATCACCCGCGGCGCGGCCCTTTTCGAGATCAACTGCTCTCACTGCCACGGAAAGGTGGGGCTCGGAGACGGGCCGGTCGGCCGTCATCTGGTTCTGCCCCCTTTCAATCTCCGCGCCGACCCGACGCAACGTCGGCCGGCCGAGGAGATCTACACGATCGTCACCGACGGCCGGGTGGTGATGCC